>NZ_BDCR01000002.1 GCF_001618385.1 Paludibacter jiangxiensis
CAAGTGATTTGGTAATGTCGGAAAAAGGGCGTTACTTTGCATCCGCTTTGAGAGACAAACACGGAGGTGTTTTTAAGGCTTAAAGCTGAGAAAGTTTTGAAAAAAAAGTTGCTGAAAAGTTTGGTAGTTCAAAATAAAGCAGTACCTTTGCAGTCCCTTTCGCTTCTAAAAAAACGAGGGGTCAAAACGAGAGATCTTTGAATATAATTGAAACAACAAAATGTAGTATAAGGAAAGGTTAGTGTGAGAGCTAACCGTCAATTTACTTAAATTACACCTTTAATAAAATAAAGGAAGTCATCTTGAGAAGACACGATAATTAATAGCGATATTAGTTATCACAAGGAACAAAAACTAATTTATACAATGAAGAGTTTGATCCTGGCTCAGGATGAACGCTAGCGACAGGCCTAACACATGCAAGTCGAGGGGCAGCACGAGGTAGCAATACTTTGGTGGCGACCGGCGCACGGGTGCGTAACGCGTATGCAACCTACCTGTAATTGGGGGATAGCCTTCCGAAAGGAAGATTAACACCGCATAAGACAATAGATCCGCATGGATTAGTTGTTAAATATTTATAGATTACGGATGGGCATGCGTCTGATTAGATAGTTGGTAGGGTAACGGCCTACCAAGTCTGCGATCAGTAGGGGTTCTGAGAGGAAGGTCCCCCACACCGGAACTGAGACACGGTCCGGACTCCTACGGGAGGCAGCAGTGAGGAATATTGGTCAATGGGCGAGAGCCTGAACCAGCCAAGTCGCGTGAAGGAAGAATGTCCTATGGATTGTAAACTTCTTTTGTAGGGGGATAAAAAAGAGTACGTGTACTCTCTTGTAGGTACCCTACGAATAAGGATCGGCTAACTCCGTGCCAGCAGCCGCGGTAATACGGAGGATCCAAGCGTTATCCGGATTTATTGGGTTTAAAGGGTGCGTAGGCGGGCTGTTAAGTCAGTGGTGAAAGGTTGACGCTCAACGTTAACATTGCCATTGAAACTGGCGGTCTTGAGTGCAAATGAGGCAGGCGGAATGTGTTGTGTAGCGGTGAAATGCATAGATATGACACAGAACACCAATTGCGAAGGCAGCTTGCTGGAATGTAACTGACGCTGAGGCACGAAAGCGTGGGGATCAAACAGGATTAGATACCCTGGTAGTCCACGCAGTAAACGATGATTACTAGCTGTTAGCGATAGAATGTTAGTGGCTAAGCGAAAGCGATAAGTAATCCACCTGGGGAGTACGTTCGCAAGAATGAAACTCAAAGGAATTGACGGGGGCCCGCACAAGCGGAGGAACATGTGGTTTAATTCGATGATACGCGAGGAACCTTACCCGGGCTTGAAATGCATCTGACGAACTTGGAAACAGGTTTTCTAGCAATAGCAGATGTGTAGGTGCTGCATGGTTGTCGTCAGCTCGTGCCGTGAGGTGTCGGCTTAAGTGCCATAACGAGCGCAACCCTTGTCATTAGTTACTAACAGGTTAAGCTGAGGACTCTAATGAGACTGCCATCGTAAGATGCGAGGAAGGTGGGGATGACGCCAAATCAGCACGGCCCTTACGTCCGGGGCGACACACGTGTTACAATGGAGGGTACAGAGGGTCGCTACCTAGTGATAGGATGCTAATCTCGAAAGCCTTTCGTAGTTCGGATTGGAGTCTGCAACTCGACTCCATGAAGCCGGATTCGCTAGTAATCGCGCATCAGCCATGGCGCGGTGAATACGTTCCCGGGCCTTGTACACACCGCCCGTCAAGCCATGGGAGTTGGGGGTGCCTAAAGATTGTGACCGCAAGGAGCGATTTAGGGCAAAACCAGTGACTGGGGCTAAGTCGTAACAAGGTAGCCGTACCGGAAGGTGTGGCTGGAACACCTCCTTTCTGGAGAGATGACGACGTAAGGCAAGTAAGTGACATACAGGTTAGTTATACATTAAACTTACCTTTACTACATTTGTTAAATAATACGAGTTAAAAGTTGAATGTTCAAAGTTGAAAGTTGTAAAACCTTAAACTTTAGACCTTAAACTTGGAACTTGAAAGTAGAGCCTGGAAAGAGGCGCAAGAACAGCCAGTCCTATAGCTCAGTTGGTTAGAGCGCTACACTGATAATGTAGAGGTCGGCAGTTCAACTCTGCCTGGGACTACAAAAAAAACGAGCAAGTGAGAAAGTGAGACGGAGAGCAAGTGAGTTCACCTCACACCTGACCACCTGACTGACTCACCTTCTAAAACGGGGGATTAGCTCTGCTGGCTAGAGCATCTGCCTTGCACGCAGAGTGTCAACGGTTCGAATCCGTTATTCTCCACAAAAAATATCATCACAAGCGAGTGATGAGAAGAAAGAACAAACATATTGACAAGAAACTTCAGATCCACAGGGGGGTCAGAAAGTGATAATCAGAGCGGTTATCAAATGAAAAGCGGTTCAACCCCGCAAAGTTTCACCACTGATAAAGCGGTTAATTAATAATTAAACATTAATAATTAACCATTATCAAAAAGGTCTTTGACATATTGGAAAAGTAGAGAGAAAACGAGTAAAGTTAAAAAAAATAAAAGGTAGCGATACAATAATAATTTAAGAGCGCTGGTTAGTTGGCAACAATTTACCACACGAGAAGAAAAGTAAGTAAGAGCGCAGGGTGGATGCCTTGGCTCTCGGAGGCGATGAAGGACGTGATAAGCTGCGATAAGCTACGGGGAGGTGCAAATGACCTTTGATCCGTAGATTTCCGAATGGGGCAACCCAATGCCGTGAAGCGGCATTACTTTCCTAATGGAAGGTGCGAACGCAGGGAACTGAAACATCTAAGTACCTGTAGGAGAAGAAAACAAAAGTGATTCCCTAAGTAGTGGCGAGCGAACGGGGAACAGCCCAAACCAACAGTGTTTCGGCATTGTTGGGGTTGTAGGACCACGACATATGATTGTAAAAGGAACAGGAATCGTAATGGAACTTTGTACCATAGAGGGTGATAGTCCCGTACTGGTAATGTTTACAATTGTTAGTGGTATCCTGAGTTGCGCGGGACACGAGAAATCCTGTGTGAAACTGCCGGGACAATCCGGTAAGGCTAATTACTCCCGAGAGACCGATAGCGAACAAGTACTGTGAAGGAAAGGTGAAAAGCACCTCGAACAGAGGAGTGAAAAAGAACCTGAAACCGTGCGCTTACAAGCGGTTGGAGCATCATTTATGGTGTGACAGCGTGCCTATTGCATAATGAACCTACGAGTTACTTTCACCGGCAAGGTTAAGCCCTTCAGGGGCGAAGCCGAAGCGAAAGCGAGTCTGAATAGGGCGCATTAGTCGGTGGGAGTAGACGCGAAACCAAGTGATCTACCTATGAGCAGGTTGAAGTTCCGGTAACACGGAATGGAGGACCGAACCGGTAAGCGTTGAAAAGCTTTCGGATGACTTGTGGGTAGGGGTGAAAGGCTAATCAAACTTGGAGATAGCTCGTACTCCCCGAAATGCCTTTAGGGGCAGCGTTAATATAGTTTACATGAGGTAGAGCGACTGATTGGATGCGAGGGTTTCACCGCCTATCAAGTCCTGATAAACTCCGAATGCATGTAAATGGTTATTGGCAGTGAGGGCATGGGTGCTAAGGTCCATGTCCGAAAGGAGAAGAATCCAGACCATCAGCTAAGGTCCCCAAATTAATGCTAAGTTGAACTAACGAAGTCAGACTGCAGAGACAGCTAGGATGTTGGCTTGGAAGCAGCCATTCATTTAAAGAGTGCGTAACAGCTCACTAGTCGAGCGGTCAGGCATGGATAATAATCGGGCATAAGCATTATACCGAAGCTATGGATTCAATAAGAATGGTAGGGGAGCATTCCTGTACAGCGTCGAAGGTTCTTCGTAAGGAGGATTGGAGCGGCAGGAAAAGCAGATGTAGGTATGAGTAACGATAAGGGAGGCGAGAAACCTCCCCGCCGAAAGACTGAGGGTTCCTGATCAACGCTAATCGGATCAGGGTCTGTCGGGACCTAAGGCATACCCCTTGAGGGGGGAAGTCGATGGAAGAACCGGTTAATATTCCGGTACTACCTTATAGAGTGAAGTGGGGACGAAGAAGTGAAAGTCCGGCCAACTGACGGAATAGTTGGTTAAAGGGTGTAGATATTGAGAGGTGTAGGCAAATCCGCACTTTGAGTCGAACCTGACAGTACAGAGAGCCCTCGGGTGATCTGATAAGGACCTAATCAGGCTTCCAAGAAAATCCGCTAGCGTTAATCTATGAGGTACCCGTACTCTAAACGGACACACGTGGTCAAGTAGAAAATACTGAGGCGCTCGAGTGATTCACAGCTAAGGAACTAGGCAAAATAGCCCCGTAACTTCGGGAGAAGGGGCGCCAGCAGCAATGTTGGCCGCAGAAAATTGGCCCAGGCGACTGTTTAACAAAAACAAAGGGCTTTGCAAAATCGAAAGATGAAGTATAAGGCCTGACACCTGCCCGGTGCTGGAAGGTTAAGAGGAGAAGTCATCGCAAGAGAAGCTTTGAATTGAAGCCCCAGTAAACGGCGGCCGTAACTATAACGGTCCTAAGGTAGCGAAATTCCTTGTCGGGTAAGTTCCGACCTGCACGAATGGTGTAACGATCTGGGCACTGTCTCAGCTGTGAGCTCGGTGAAATTGTAGTATCGGTGAAGATGCCGATTACCCGCAACGGGACGGAAAGACCCCGTGAACCTTTACTGCAACTTTACATTGAATTTGGGTACTTAATGTGTAGGATAGGCCGGAGACTGTGAAGCAGGCGCGCTAGCGCAGGTGGAGTCAACCTTGAAATACGGCCCTTTAATTATTTGAATTCTAACTTCCGGATGGAAGGACACTGTATGGTGGGTAGTTTGACTGGGGTGGTCGCCTCCAAAAGAGTAACGGAGGCTCCCAAAGGTGCGCTCATGGCGATTGGTAACCGCCAGCAGAGTGTAATGGTATAAGCGCGCTTGACTGAGAGACCGACAAGTCGATCAGGTAGGAAACTAGGGCATAGTGATCCGGTGGTTCCGCATGGAAGGGCCATCGCTCAAAGGATAAAAGGTACTCCGGGGATAACAGGCTGATCATTCCCAAGAGCTCAAATCGACGGAATGGTTTGGCACCTCGATGTCGGCTCGTCACATCCCGGGGCTGGAGAAGGTCCCAAGGGTTGGGCTGTTCGCCCATTAAAGTGGCACGCGAGCTGGGTTCAGAACGTCGTGAGACAGTTCGGTCCCTATCTGTTGTGGGCGTAAGAAATTTGAGAAGATCTGACACTAGTACGAGAGGACCGTGTTGGACGAACCTACGGTTTACCGGTTGTTCCGCCAGGGGCACCGCCGGGTATCCGCGTTCGGGCAGGATAAGCGCTGAAAGCATCTAAGCGCGAAACCAACTTCAAGATGAGATTTCTTCTAAGGGCCGTTGAAGACGACAACGTTGATAGGCTGTAGGTGTAAAGGCAGTAATGTCAAAGCCGAGCAGTACTAATCGCCCGAAACTTTTCTTCTCCTCAAACTCTTATTTATTATAGTAATGCTATCCAATTTAGCTTACGAGTTAACTCTCTTTCCAATACGTCAACAATATACAGTTGAAGAAACCTGAAACTGAAAACTTTTAGGTGGCTATAGCGCTGGGGTTCCACCTCTTCCCATTCCGAACAGAGAAGTTAAGCCCAACTACGCCGATGGTACTGCACACAATGTGGGAGAGTAGGTAGCCGCCACTTTTACAAAACGCTTTGCATCTTACGATGTGAAGCGTTTTTGCGTTTATATATCTTTAATCCTGATGTTATTTGCAGACAGGATAATCAGATTTAGTCTGTTTTGTTATAAAATAGAATCAAAGTTGCTGTTTTCCTTCCATTTGTTTACTTACTCAGAAAAAATAGTTACTTTTGTTTCCGCTTTTAGGTTTTATGGAAAAAGATTTCAACGAAATACAGGAACGAGTCAGGACAATTGAATTCAAAGAACAATTCGATTTGGTAATTGCTATCGCTAACGGTGGAACTATTCCGGCAGAATTAATCAGACAAAAACTGGGTCTGGAGTTGTTTCTGCTAAAGATCAACCTACGCGATTCAAACCATGTTCCGGTGCATCCTAACCCTGTTTTACTTCAACCTATCGATTTTGATGTGAAAAGCAAGCGTGTTTTGTTAGTGGAAGACCGGATAAAGACCGGAAAAACTGTCGAATTTACGAAACGTCTTTTGCTTGAAAATGGAGCAGCCATGGTAAAAACTCTGGCCGTTAATGGAAATGCAGACTACTTCCTTTACAATGAAAGCTGTTTCCGGTTTCCGTGGATTCTTTAACGTCTTACCCATACGCGCGATAAAAATACTATTAAAAATATAAACAGGCTCATATTATGGCAAACGACAATACTGCAGTATTGCTTATTCACTGCCCCGACCGGCCGGGAATTCTTGCTGCTGTTACCGATTTTATCAACCAGCAAAAAGGAAATATTTTATATCTGGATCAGTACGTAAACAGAGAAGATCATGTATTCTTCATGAGGGTGGAATGGGCTCTCGATAATTTTATTATTCCTCGTGACGAAATAGAAGATTATATCGATACGCTGCTGGCCAAACGCTACAGTATGAATTTTCGCCTTTATTTCTCGGATTCAAAGCCCCGTATGGCTATCTTTGTATCTAAGATGTCCCACTGTCTGTTTGACCTTTTGGGGCGCTACCATGCCGGTGAATGGAACGTAGAACTGCCTTTGATAATTAGCAATCATCCTGACCTGAAGCCGGTCGCCGATCAATTCGGCATAGACTATTTTGTTTTCCCTATCAATAAAGATAATAAAGCCGAACAGGAAGCCAAGGAGCTGGAGCTGCTGAAGCAATACAACATTAATTTCGTCGTTCTGGCGCGCTATATGCAGGTATTGTCTCCACAGTTGATTGATAGCTATCCGAACCGTATTATCAATATTCATCACTCATTCCTTCCTGCATTTGCTGGAGCGAAGCCATATCATGCAGCACATGAACGCGGGGTGAAAATCATAGGGGCAACAAGCCACTACGTGACCAGTGATTTGGATGCTGGGCCCATTATTGGTCAGGATGTGGTGAGAGTGACTCATAAGGATACAATTGAAAGCATGGTTCGAAAAGGAAGGGATTTGGAAAAGATCGTACTTTCCCGTGCTGTTGAAAAGCATATTGATCGCAAAATTCTGACTTATCAAAACCGTACGGTCGTTTTCGATTAAACCTTTAGGTTATTCAAGTCGTCTAATAAAAATGTAACAACCCAATAATTCTATATGCCTATGAAACGTCGTGATTTTCTTTTGTCTGCAGCCATTACCGGTGTAGCCTCGACTTTGCGGTTCGATAAACTGGAAGCTGCCCTTCAAAACAATAAAGTCAGAGTAACTTCCACACCCGATCTCGTTGCGGTGATGGGTGGTGAGCCTGCAGCCATGCTTGATAAGGCTCTTGCTAAATTCGGAGGTATTCAGGCGTTTGTAAAGAAAGGTCAGACTGTTGTTATTAAACCGAATATTGGATGGGATAAATCACCCAATCTGGCAGCAAATACGAATCCGGAACTTGTAAAAGCCTTGGTGAAAAAATGCCTTGCTGCCGGAGCAAAAAAAGTACAGGTTTTCGATCATACCTGTCAACAATGGGATAACTGTTACCGAAACAGCGGGATAAAAGCCGCAGTTGAAAGTGCCGGAGGTGAAATGTTGCCGGGAAATGATGGAAGTTATTATAAGAAAATAGCTCTTCCTCACGGCGTTCGGCTTAAAGAGGCAATGATTCATAAAGCATTGCTCGAATGTGACGTCTGGTTTAATATGCCAATTCTTAAGAATCATGGTGGGGCCAAGATGTCCATATCAATGAAAAATTATATGGGTATTGTTTGGGACAGAGGTTTCTTTCATAGTTCGGATCTGCAACAATGTATTGCCGATATTTGCACCTACCCAAAACGTCCAGCACTGAACATTGTGGATGCTTACCGGATTCTATACAAAAATGGTCCTCAGGGACGGAACGAATCAGATACAGCAATTCTTAAAACATTGATTGTTTCTCCTAATATCGTTGCTGCCGATACCGCCTCCATTAAGTTTTTTAATCAGGTAGAGAAGATGGATATCAATGCTGTGGGACACATTGCAAAAGCTGAAGCGTTGCACCTTGGTACCCGCAATCTGGATTCACTGAAAATAGAACGAATTAAGATGTAATTAATTAAATAATAGCAGGATAATATATGCTGATTTCTTGTGGTTTACCCCAAAAGTTTGATAAAAGCTTTTGGGGTGAACTTTTAATATCGTTATCCTTGTTGTGTTTTGACGAAGGCGATTTATGGTAAGATTGTTCATCAACGATTTTTCAACAATCCCGTTTTTTTAAGAAATCCGGTGGTGGAGATTTTCTTCAAAATGGCTTACTTTGTATGTAATGAAC
Source organism: Paludibacter jiangxiensis (assembly GCF_001618385.1). Lineage (NCBI taxonomy): Bacteria > Pseudomonadati > Bacteroidota > Bacteroidia > Bacteroidales > Paludibacteraceae > Paludibacter > Paludibacter jiangxiensis. The sequence continues at coordinate 8,471 of NZ_BDCR01000002.1, forward strand.
GAAGCAATACTCGAAAAACTGAAAGTGCTGGCAGAATCGGCAAAGTACGACGTGTCGTGTGCCTCCAGCGGTACTACGCGTAAGAATATTCCCGGCGGAATAGGAAACGCGCAGGGCTGGGGTATTTGTCATTCGTTCACAGAAGATGGTCGATGCGTGTCGTTACTCAAGATTATGCTCACCAACAATTGTATCTACGATTGCGCTTACTGTATCAACCGGCGAAGCAACGACCTGCAACGGGCTACTTTCAGCGTGTCGGAACTGGTGGAACTGACTATTGAGTTTTATCGCCGTAACTACATCGAAGGATTGTTTCTTAGTTCAGGGGTGGTGCGCAATCCAGATTATACCATGGAACGCCTGGTTCGGGCAATTAAAGACCTACGGACGGTGCACCGTTTCAATGGTTATATCCACATGAAGAGCATTCCGGGAGCTAGTGAACAGTTGGTGCACGAGGCCGGATTGTATGCCGACCGTCTTAGCGTCAATATAGAGATCCCGACGGAGCAAAATCTGAAATTGCTTGCGCCTGAAAAGGATCACGCCAGTGTTTACAAGCCGATGTCGTTTATTCAGCAGGGAATGCTGGAAAGCAAGGAGGATCGGCGAAAATTTCGATCGGCACCCCGTTTTGCTCCGGCCGGGCAGAGCACTCAGATGATTGTGGGGGCTACCAGCGAAAACGATAAGCAAATTCTTCAAACTTCTGCGGCGCTCTATCAACGCCCGAGTATGAAGCGGGTTTACTACTCGGGATTTATTCCTGTTAATAGTTACGACAACCGCTTGCCGGCGCTAAAGCAACCTCCCTTGGTGCGCGAAAACCGCCTCTATCAAGCCGATTGGCTAATGCGTTTTTACGAATTTAAGGTGGATGAGATTGTGGACGACCGTTATCCCGATCTCGATTTGGAAATAGATCCGAAGCTTTCATGGGCCTTGCGTCACCCCGAAGTATTTCCGGTGGATGTCAATAAAGCCGATTATTCGCTGATATTGCGCATTCCGGGCATCGGAGTGAAGTCGGCCAAGCTGATTGTGATGTCCCGGCGGTACACTAAAATTACCGGTTCGGCATTGAAGAAGATGGGAGTGGTGATGAAGAAGGCGCAATACTTTATTACCTGCAACGAATTGCCGGTGCATACTGTGCACGAAGCTTCGCCCGAATATGTTCGAAAAGTGTTGACTGAAAAGAAATTTCCCAAGTCTAAACAGACTGATCAACAACAATTGTCGTTGATTTTCGAATAAAGACTTCGTCAATAATTTCTGCCCCTCATAGGAAGAAACTATCATTGCATATTAATCGACAAGGAAAAAATGATTGTTTTTCGTTACGATAAAACCTACGAAGGCCTGCTGACGGCCATTTTTGATGCCTATTTCCGAAAGACTTTTCCGGATAAGCTGCTGGGTACGGACGATATCGAACCTATGTTTGCCGAAGAAAGTTTTACCGTTATCACGCAATCGGATAAAGCTGCGCGGGTGTGGAAGTCGCTGGAAAAAAAGCTGTCAGCCAATGCCTGCAATATGCTTACTTACGTGTGGTTGTCGGAGGAGGACGGTAGCGATGAACTATTGTTTCAGTATATCCGTAAAACGGTGGACAGTAAACGAACAATCGAAACGAATTTTGCCGACGAGGTAGTGCTAAAAGTACACAAACTGGCCATGAAGGTGAGTAAGGAACGACTCCGAATGATTCAGTTTGTGCGGTTTCAAAAAGCTGCCGACGATGTGTTTTTTGCTCCCGTTTCGCCCGATCACAATTGCCTGCCTCTGGTGATCGATCATTTCAAAGACCGCTTTGCCGATCAGAAGTGGATACTCTACGATACCAAGCGTGATTACGGTTTTTATTACGACCTGAAAACCGTCACAGAGATGACACTTGAAACCTCGGCGCGATTCTCCGAAGGTAAACTCGATGAAGCTTTGATGGCGGAAGACGAAAAACTGTTTCAGCAGTTGTGGAAAACCTACTTTAAGTCGATGGCTATTAAAGAACGCATCAATCCGAAATTGCACAGACAGCTGATGCCGAAGCGTTACTGGAAATATATGACCGAGAAACAGTGAGTTGTTTTCTGGTATTGTGAGTTACTCTTAAGTTGATATTGTTGGCGTTTTTTATGTGACTTTTGTGCGTCAGTTTGAAATATAATTTGTTTCTTTGTAAAAAATATTTAATTCAATACTTGTTAATTATTCTAATTTTGCCATGAAACACAAAAACAACATTCGGCTTCTCTTTGCAATGGTTTTAGTTTGCTTCGCATTGCAGATTTCTGCAAAAACAACATTGCGTCTTAATCTTCAAAAAGGTTCGGGTTATGAAATGAACATGAACATGAGCATGAAGATGGATCAGGAAGTGATGGGACAACAAATCAAGATGGATCAAAAGATGAACATGCAATTGATTTATAAAGTTGCTGATATTCTTCCGTCGAAAAATTATATTATTGAGTATTCCGTAGGACAAGTTAAACTGGACATGAATGCGAATGGACAGCAAGTGAGTTTCGATTCTCAGGCGGGTGGAAATCCGACTTTTGATAAGCTCAAAGCGATAATAGGTTCTGTTGTGAAAATGGAAGTAACTCCGTTGGGAAAGATTGAAAAAATTGAAGGAATGGATGCTTTTATTCAAAAACTTGGTGATGATAAAACGATGGCACAATTGGTTCCAATGTTTTCGTCTGACGAAGGAATTAAATCATTCATGAATCAAACTTTCGGCTATATTCCCGAGAATGAATTGGAAAAAGGTTCGAAATGGTCGTGTAAGTCTCAATTGACTAATCCAATAAATCTGGATTTGACGGTTAATTATGAGCTGGCATCTATTGAGGGGAATGCTTTGAACCTGAATGTGACTTCAACATTCAATGCAGCTAAACAAATGGAACAGATGGGTGCGAAAGTAGATATGCAAATTGATGGTACTCAAAATGGAACCATGACGGTTGATGCTACTGATGGCTGGCTCCGTGCCCAAAACCTTGACCAGAACATCAAGATGATCATGAAAATGAAAAATCCTCAGTCGGGTGAAGAAATGAATATGCCTATCGAACTGAAAATGAATATTGAAACCAGGGTAGTAAAAAAGAGCCTTTGATTTTGTGAAGTTAGAGGATTGTCTATTCTGATTTATCCCACTTTGTGTGTTGAGATAAACGACTCGCCCAAGAGAAAATAAAAAAGCCAAGTTCAGACTTGGCTTTTTTATTTGAGAATCATCCACCTAATTAGGGGTGTTAATCCTGAATTTTTAGGAGCAAATTATCGGGCGGATACCTAACGGTCTTATTCTCCGCTTGTGTCTTTGCCACGAATTTCCACCCGGCGAATTTTTCCGCTGATGGTTTTCGGTAATTCGTCTACAAACTCGATTACACGTGGATATTTGTAAGGAGCTGTTACGCGCTTAACATGATCCTGAATCTCGTGGATCAGGGCTTCTCCAGCTTTCTCCTTGTATTCTTTGGACAATACGATGGTAGCCTTCACCACTTGTCCGCGCACTTCGTCGGGTACGCCGGTAATGGCGCATTCCACTACGGCAGGGTGAGTCATGAGGGCACTTTCTACCTCGAACGGCCCGATACGGTAGCCCGAGCTTTTTATCACGTCGTCCGTGCGGCCTACAAACCAGTAGTAGCCGTCCTCGTCACGCCAAGCTACGTCGCCGGTGTGATAGATATGGTTGTCGTAAACGCTTTTGGTCAATGCTTCGTCGCGATAATAACCCATAAAGAGCCCAACGGGTTTGAAACGATCGGTGCGAAGGATAATTTCGCCCTGTTCTCCATCTTCGGCTGAGCGTCCGTCGGCAGTAATCAGGTCCATATCATAGGCAGGATTAGGCACTCCCATTGATCCCGGTTTGGGTTCCATCCAGGGGAAAGTGGCAATGGTAAGCGTAGTTTCAGTTTGACCGAAACCTTCCATCAGTTTGATGCCCGTTATTTTGTAAAACGCTTCATATACAGCTGGATTAAGCGGCTCGCCTGCAATAGTGCAATATTTCAGCGACGAAAGGTCGTAGCTTTTCAAATCTTCGCGGATCAGGAAACGGAACACCGTTGGAGGTGCACAGAACGATGTTACCTTGTATTTTTCGATCATGTGAAGCACGTCGGCGGGGGTGAATTTTTCATGATCGTACACAAAAATGGCTGCACCTGCAATCCATTGTCCGTAGAGTTTTCCCCATACAGCCTTGCCCCAACCGGTGTCGGCCACCGTTAAGTGCAAACTGTCCTGATTGATATTATGCCAGTAAGAGGCAGTTACGATATGTCCCAAAGGATAGGTGAAGTCGTGGATCACCATTTTGGGATTACCCGTTGTGCCCGATGTAAAATAGAGCAGTGATATGTCGTCGTTTTCGTTCTGTTGGGTCGGTTGAGCAAACGGAGACGCGTTACGGATACCTTCGTGGAAGTCGTTCCATCCTTCGGGCTGATCAGGGCCTACAGAAACCAATTGCGTAATGGAGGGAGAGTCTTTCAGTGCTCCGTTGACGTGTTTTATTACTTCTTCTTCGCCCACAGCAACAATCATTTTGATACTTGCCGCATTACAGCGGTAAACAATGTCTTTTGGTGTGAGAAGGTGAGTGGCGGGTATGCAGACGGCTCCCAGTTTGTGTAATGCTAAAATGGAAAACCAAAATTCGTACCGCCGTTTCAGAATCAACATCACCATATCGCCTTTGCCAATGCCCAGCTGTTGAAAGTAGGCGGCAGTAGCATCGCTATATTGCTTCATTTCCGCAAACGAAAAATCAATATGCTTGCCGTGGTCGTTTGTCCAGCAAAGTGCTCTTTTATCGGGAGCAATGCGCGCCCATTCATCAACAACATCGTAGGCAAAATTAAAATTCTCAGGAACCACTACCTGAAAGTTCTGCCTGAAATCATCAAGTGATTCGAATTCGGTTTTGGTAAGAAATTTTTCAATCATGTCGAAAACATTACAAATGTGATTGTAATGACAGTGTGTCGGTTATGGTAAACAGATTTGCTTTAGATTAATTGTTGTGCGCAACTAATGCGACACTATTTTTTGTCGTTGCCCTTGTCCTGTGGCCTCTCGTACTTTTTCATGACTTCGGCCTCTTTTGCTTGCCACGACTGGTATTTGTCTTCTGTGTGCGTATTTTCGTTCAGTAGCTCGGTTGGCATTTTCATGGGATCCTGATATCCAACTTTTGCATTATAGTGAAATGTGCCTTTGCCTACTCCGCTTTCAATGATGCGTCGCTGCTCTTCAAGCAGGGGCTTGTAAATGGCTTCCATTAACTTTTTGTATTTGTCCTCTTCAGCTTGCGTCATTTTCATGAATTGATTGATGGTGAGTTGCTTCACCGTCTGAATTCCATTGAATTTGATGCTGTCGCTGATAATCAGACCGGAGCGACGGGGCGGCACATACCCCGAAAAACGGATCATCTTCTTTAGGTCTGTACTAATGTGCAAAGGCTTGACCGTGTCAATAACATTTTGCGCTTTAGCTTCCATTCCGTTGCATATCCACAAACAGGTTCCGGCAATCAGAAGATGAAAAGGAACGGTCTGAAAGGAAGAATGTCCGTTCAAACTGCTCTTTAATAAACAGCGTATTTTGTAATACAATAGCTTAGCCTTGAATGTACTTCACTAACCATTCGCCCACTTCTGTCGTTGTGTGGGGTTGGCCATTGCTGCAAATATCTTCGGTAACGAAGCCGGCTTCGAGTGAAGCATTCACTGCCTGACGAATCAGAGAGCCTTCTTTCATCAGGTTGAAAGCATATTCGAACATCAAAGCGGCCGAGAGTACAGTAGCCAAAGGATTGGCAATGTTTTTGCCGGCAGCCTGCGGGTACGATCCGTGGATGGGTTCGAACACCGAGGTGTGAATACCGATAGAAGCTGAAGGTAACATGCCCAAAGAACCTGTGATAACGGAAGCTTCGTCGGTAAGGATATCGCCGAAAAGGTTTTCGGTTACCAATACGTCGAAACTTTTAGGCCATTGGATAATACGCATTGCAGCGTTATCCACGAACATATATTCGGTTTCGATGTCGGGGTACTGCGGAGCAATTTCCTGAGCAATCTGTCTCCATAAACGCGATGTTGCAATGACGTTGGCTTTGTCTACAACCGTCACTTTTTTGCGGCGTTGGCCTGCAAATTTATAAGCAAGATGCAGAATACGTTCCACCTCTTCGCGGGTATAAACGCAGGTGTCGTAAGCTGTGTTGCCATCTTCGCTTCTGCCCTGTGGACGACCGAAGTACATACCGCCGGTAAGTTCACGGATACACATAAAGTCGGCACCATCCACCAAATCGGCACGCAGCGGCGATTTGTGAAGCAATGACGCAAAAGTAGAAACCGGACGAATATTGGCAAAAAGGCCCAAATCCTTGCGCATTTTTAGCAAGCCCTGTTCGGGACGAACTTTTGCAGAAGGGTTGTTGTCATATTTCGGATCACCGATGGCACCGAAGAGAACGGCATCCGACTTCATGCACAGAGCATGTGTTTCGTCGGGGTAAGGAGCGCCGGTTTTATCGATAGCGCATGCACCTACCAAAGCGTATTCATAAGAGAGCGTATGACCGAATTTTTCAGCCACGGCTTTAGTAACGTTCAACGCTACTTCTACGATTTCGGGTCCGATTCCATCACCGGGGAGAATTGCGAGATTTAGTTGCATAGTTCTACAGGTTCCGTTTCTACGATAAGGGGAACGGAAATTTATTAATGTTAGAAAAATAAAATTGATTCGTTATTGTTGCTCTTCACGGTGGAAGTAGACATACTTCGGTTCTTTGGGTTGATACTCTTCGTTGTCCCACAAAGAACTGGTAATCATTAAATCGGCGCTATAGCGGTTGCAGGCAATAGGCACGTTGTGAATACGGCACTGACGAAGCAACATCTGGATGTCGGCTTCGTGCGGTTGTGCGTTAAGGTCGTCGATAAGGAAAACGGCCAGATTGATCTTCTTTTGAGCTACTAAAGCTGCAATTTCGGCATCGCCACCCATCGGACCTGAATTTACACAGGTGATGTCGGCATCAATTCCTTTTTTGTCGAATGCGTCCTTGATAAGTCCGCCGGTGGTACCGGTACAAATAATCTTATGCTTGGATAACATTTCGGCATTGTAAGTTGCCCATTCTACCATGTCGACTTTGCGACGGTCGTGTGCCACCAGTGCGATGGTCAGTCTTTTGTGCAAAGAAATATCAGATTGAGTCATAATTAGCGGTATTTGTTAGTGTTATCAGGTCAGATGGTTAAGTGGCACCCGGCCTGGTGTTTGTCTTTCGATTTGATAGTGCAAAGGTAGTTGAAAATGGTCGATTGTCAAAAAAGAGCCCGGATTTCTTGCGATTTAAATTTTCTGTAATGTAGGTCGGGCTAACTCTATTACTTCCATATCGTTGATGTTACGTTCGTCAATAGAAAACCGCAACAGCGTTTGTACCGTATGAAACCCGTAACGCCCTGCAGCTCCGGGATTGACGCACAACATCCGCAAGTGATGGTCGTATTGTACCTTCAGAATATGCGAATGACCGCAGGCTAACAGGTCGGGAACTTCTTGTTTGAGCAATGCTTTTGCTTCCAGACTGAAATGGTTGGGATAGCCGCCGATGTGTGTCAGTAAAACGTTGATTTTTTCGCAGGTGAAGCGTAAAACGGTCGGACAACAAAGTCGGATGTCGTAACCGTCGATATTGCCGTGAACCGCTTTCAACGGTTTGAATTCCTTCAGCCGGTCAACGATTTCTATTGTGCCGATATCGCCACCGTGCCATATCTCGTCGCACGATTCGAAGTGCTCGAAAACACGGGGATCGAGGTATCCGTGCGTATCCGATAAAAAACCGATTTTAGTCATTTTTGTCTGGTAAATTCACCGGCAAAGGTACACTTTTTTCATCCCTGCGCAAGACCGGTTTTTATGGACGTTTTGATGGTTTGCCGGGCTACATTTTTGTAACATGAAGCTGCTTTTTAGTACGTGAAAGTAGGAGTTTGTATTTGTGTTTATTCTTAATGTATTGATATGTAATGTGTTGATGTTTGTGGCACGTTATTTGTTTTTGTGAATAACAAGAAATAAACGGTATGAGGCATCCTTTTAGTATCAGAGCAGAACTTGAAATCCAGAAAAACGGAGAGTGTTTTTTAACTCCCCGAAGGGTTGATTTGCTACGTAAAATCAAATCAACTGGTTCTATTCTGGCTGCCTCGAAAGAAATACGGATGTCGTATCAACAGGCCTGGTCGTTTGTGGAGCAGATGAACCGACTGTCGCCATTGCCGGTAGTAACCCGCAAACGGGGAGGAACAAACGGCGGTGGTGCCGATCTGACTCCGTTCGGAGCGAATCTGATTGAACGGTACGAGAAGCTACAAGGCTTGCATGATGAATACATTCAGAAAACAGGTGAAGCCATGCTGTTTTGTTTTCTGTAAACCTGCGGGCTTTTTTTTGAAAAACGTTATTCTTTGGAGTGTATATCGGGGTAATTCGAATATTGCTAATTATTAATTTCAAATAGTTTGTTATGAATAAAAGGTTGTTTGTTAGTTTTTTGTTGCTGGGTATTACAGCTGTTGCGGTCGAAGAAGCCGCTGCACAGGCAGTAACCATCGGAGGAGAGCTTCGTACGCGAACCGAAGTTCGCAGCGGAGCGGTGACTCCCCTGTATGATTCGCTGGGAACCGCGCTGGTTACGGTGATGCGATCGAGATTGAATCTGGCTTATACTTCGAATGTGATGAAAGCCAAACTGGTGTTGCAGGATACGCATGTGTTTGGACAGACGGCTCCCACAGCGCTAAGCACGAGTACTTTCGGGGTGTATGAGGCTTGGGGCGAATACCTGCTGGCTCCGGGCATCTCGTTTGCCATGGGTCGTCAGGCAATAGAATATGACGATAAACGGCTCTTTTCGGCAAGCAACTGGAGCAATACGGGCAATGCGCATGATCTGTTGTTGATGAAATATACCTCAACGGATTTTACATTGCATTTGGGTGCTGCCTGGAATAATGCCAGTGATGTGTATCAGGAAACTGCTTACTCTACAACCTACAAATCGATGACCTACCTATGGGCTTCCAAGCCGTTGGGCAATATCAATCTGACAGCTCTCTGGGTTAACGAAGGGTATCAGCGAACCAATAATCAGGCCAATGTGAATGATAATAAACGTTGGTATCGCAATACAGTGGGCGGCAATCTGGGCTATTCGGCAGAGAATTTCCCTGTGACTTTTTACGGAACGGGTTATTATCAGTTCGGTCATGGAACTACAGGAAAAGGGTTGGATGCCTATTTATTGGCCTTCAAGACTCAGGCAAAAGCATCAAAAACGGTGGCAGTGAATGTGGGTGCCGACTATTTTTCGGGTTCTAAATACGACTTGGCAACAACAGAAGATCACACTTTCAACAAGCTCTTCGGATCAAACCATTCGTTCAACGGAGCTATGGAGTACTGGAAATCGCTTCCTTCGGGAGGTTTGGTCGATCTCTATTTCGGTCCGGAAGTAACCATCGGATCGAAACTGAAAGCAGAAGCTTCGTACCATGCCTTTAGTTTGGCGCAACAGCAGGTCAAAACATTCAATCACAAAGGTCTCGGGTCGGAACTCGATCTGACGTTTACCTACCCGGTCTCCTCCATTATGAGCTTGCAGGGAGGTTGGAGCGGCTATTTTGCCAATGCGCTTGTGACTTCGGTCAAGAAGTTGAAAGCCAATGTCGATCAGAAATTTCCACAATGGGCATTTATTATGATTACCATTAAACCTACATTCTTGTCGGTTAAATAGTAAAGAAGATACAATTCGCAGAACATTAATACGAGAAAAAATGAAAAAGACTTCCATTATTATACTGACACTATTCGTGTCGTTTACATGTGTGATCCATGCACAAAAAGTGAGAGTGGCGGCTGCGGCTAACCTGCGTTACGTGCTCGAAGAAATTAAAAAGCAATATGAAAAAGAGCATCCGAAAACCAAGGTAGATATCACCTTTGGCGCTTCGGGAACGCTCACGCAACAAATATTGAACGGGGCGGCATTTGATTTCTTTATGGCTGCCGACATGGATTTTCCTAATGCGCTGAAATCAAAAGGAGCAACCGTAGGGCCTGTGGTTACCTATATTTTTGGGAAAGTGGCTATGTGGAGCAAGGAAGTGAATCTTTCAAAAGGGCTTAATGCGGTTCTTTTGCCGGAGGTAAAAAAGGTAGCTATAGCCAATCCGGCCACGGCTCCCTATGGCGAGAATGCGGTCAATACCCTTAAAAAGCACGGGTTGTACGATAAAATTGCCGGGAAAATTGTGGTGGGCGAGAATATTTCGCAGGCAGCACAGTTTGCATTTACCGGCAATGCAGAGATTGGCTTTATAGCTCTTTCGCTGGCATTGGCGCCCGATATGAAAGGCAAAGGGTTTTGCTATGAACTTCCTGCCGATGTGTGTCCGCCGATTGCTCAGGGTTGTGTGTTGGTAAAAGGGTGGGAGCGTAACGGAGAAGCTTCCCGCTTTATGAAATATGTGCTGAGTCCCAAATGCGATGCCATTTGGAAAAGCTACGGCTATGGCTTGGTGAAACGTTGACCGTGATGGTTATTATGAGTATTTTACAAATCTGATCGTTGGAGATGCCGCGAAGAGTGCGGCATCTCTCTTTTCAAGAACAGGTTTGTTAAGTTGATCAGATGGAAAGAGTAATGTCTTTGTTCTTTTCTCTTTATTCTTTGTTCTAATATTGACGCATATGTCTTCTGAATTTATTCAAACCCTGTTTTTGACGGCAAAACTGGCTTTGTCCACCACGCTGATTCTGTTTGTGATAGGCTTGCCCATCGCAGCCTTGCTGGCTTTTACCCGTTTCCGGCTGAAGGTGATTTTTGAAGCCCTTATCAATATGCCGATGGTGCTTCCGCCGACGGTAATTGGCTATTACCTGCTGGTGGCATTCAGTCCGCAACATGCATTCGGCGGCCTTCTTGAGCGTTGGTTCGATCTTCGGTTGGCCTTTACTTTTCAGGGAGTACTTATCGCCAGTGTTATTTTTAGCCTTCCGTTTATGGTGCAGCCCCTGCAAAACGGTTTTGTGGCTTTGCCCAAAAGTTATCGGGAAGCGGCTTATACCTTGGGTAAATCTAAAATGGAGACATTTTTCAGGGTGTTGGTGCCTAATATCAAACCCTCCATCGTAACCGCCATTGCAATGACTTTTGCTCACAGCATTGGAGAGTTCGGCATTGTGCTGATGGTGGGTGGTAATATGCCCGGCGAAACACGGGTGGCATCTATCGCTATTTACGACGAAGTACAATCATTGAATTATAGCACGGCAAATCATTATTCGCTGATTCTTTTTGCAGTCTCTTTTGTGTTGCTGGTGATTATTTATAGTGTAAATCGACATTTCAGAATATGATTTATATTGATGTTGAACGAAAAATGCTCACAACCGACGGGCCACGAAAGCTGGAGGTTTGTGTAGAAATAGAGAAGCGCGAGTTGGTGTGTCTTTTCGGGAAATCGGGTGCAGGTAAAACTACGTTGTTACGAATGTTGTGCGGACTGTTTGTTCCCGATAAAGGATTGATCCGTATTGGGGATAAAACGGTTTTCGATTCCTCGAAAAAAATCAATATTCCGCCACAAAAGCGGAATGTCGGCTATATGTTTCAGGATTATGCCCTTTTCCCGAACATGAATGTGGAGGAGAATATCCGTTTTGCGCAGGATGTAAAAAAAATGGATGAGGTGGAAAGCCTCCTGCATACTTTCCAGTTGGAGAAACTCCGCCATCAGAAAACAACTCGGTTGTCGGGCGGGCAAAAGCAAAGGGTGGCGCTGGCACGTGCCTTTGCGCGAAAACCGGAGGTGATGCTGCTGGACGAGCCACTCTCTTCGGTTGATTTTGAGTTGAGGCAGTCGCTTCAAAATGAAATAATTAAATCTCATAACTTATTTAACTCTACTACCGTTATGGTGAGTCATGATAAGGATGAGATCCACCGTTTGGCCACAAAAGTGCTACGGATCGGGAAGGAGAAGATTACGACATTTGAGAATCCTACAAATTTGTAGATTTAGGATCGTTTTCCTACTTCCCCGGAGCGATTTAGTTTTAAAAGATAACGCTCCTCTGTTTTTCTTTAAAAATATTTGTTCTGTATATCAGTAATTTACCATATTTTGCCCTGTTTGTGTTTGTTAAATAATGTTTTCTGGCACGCGCTTTGAAAGTAGTATTGTAACAATTCATTCATTAAGGCAAAATATTAAGGTTATGAGAAAAATTGCTATCTACGGAAAAGGGGGAATTGGTAAATCTACCACAACCCAAAACACAGTGGCCGGTCTGGCCGAAATGGGAAAAAATGTGATGGTAGTGGGCTGCGACCCTAAAGCAGACTCTACCCGTTTGCTCTTACACGGTTTAGCTCAGAAAACCGTTTTGGACACACTTCGCGAAGAAGGCGAAGATGTAGAACTCGATGATGTGATGAAATCCGGCTTTAAAGGAACACACTGCGTGGAATCGGGTGGTCCGGAACCGGGTGTAGGCTGCGCCGGTCGTGGTATCATTACTTCTATCAACCTCCTCGAACAGCTTGGTGCTTATGATGATGACAAAGCCCTCGATTACGTGTTCTACGACGTATTGGGTGACGTTGTTTGCGGTGGTTTCGCAATGCCTATCCGCGACGGTAAAGCACAGGAAGTGTATATCGTCTGTTCAGGCGAAATGATGGCGATGTATGCCGCCAACAACATTTGCAAATCCATCTCTAAATTTGGTAAAGTAGGTGACGTCCGCCTTGGCGGTCTTATCTGCAACTCCCGTAAAGTGGATAACGAGGCTAATATGATTCAGGAGTTTGCCAAGAAACTCGGAACTCAGATGATACACTTTGTGCCTCGCGATAACATGGTTCAACATGCTGAAATTAACCGGAAAACGGTGATCGACCATGCTCCCGAACATCCACAGGCTGACGAATACCGCGCGTTGGCAAAAAAAATCAACGATAATACAATGCAGGTAATTCCGACTCCATTGGCTATGCAAGAATTGGAAGACTTGCTGGTAGGTTTCGGAATTATGAACTAAAACCTTTGTTTTGGAGAAGACCGGGAGGAACGAATTCTGCACCTTTCTTCCGGTCTCAATCCAAAGGAAACCAGTTCGGTAAGCCCTTATCGTACAAAGTAGAAGATTTGTAATAAAAATAGAAACAACTTAAACCAAAACGGTATGTATTTATTAAGAGCCATCGTTCGTCCGGAAAAATCGCCGGTAGTCATGAGAGCCCTGCTCAATGCAGGTTTTCCTGCAGTTACAAAATTATCTGTGTTCGGTCGCGGTAAGCAACGCGGTATCAAAGTGGGAAATGTTACCTACGATGAGTTGCCCAAAGATTTACTCATGATCGTGATCAACGAGAAAGACAAAGAGTTCGTGATAGAAACAATTATAGAAGCAGCCCGCTCGGGCGAAAAAGGTCAGTTTGGTGACGGGAAAATATTCGTTACTCCGGTTGTCGAAACATATACCATTTCCAGTGGTAAAATGGAAGTTTAATCTTTCTCCCGGTTTCTAAAATACAAGCTATTAACGAATAAAATTTTCACACATGAAATTAATTCTCGCTATCATACGAATTGCCAAAATGGGCGATACCAAGGCTGCTCTTTCGGAAGCCGGTCTCCCTTCGTTTACGGCAATGCCGGTGCTTGGCCGGGGAAAAGGCCACGGCGATTACGAAAAAGCCGACGAGACCGATCCCGAATATGCCGAGTTGATTGAAAAAATGCCGCGATTGAAATCCAAACGCATGATTACGCTGGTGGTAACCGATGAGAAAAAAGATCTGGCTATTCAGACTATCATCAAAGCGAATCAGACGGGCAAAAGCGGCGACGGTAAAATAATTGTTCTGAATGCTGTGGATTCGGTACGTGTACGTACAGCCGAATCGGGCGACAGCACTTTGGACTAATGAAAAAGGAGATACAACTATGATAAAAGAAGTAAATAACAGCGTTTCGGTTGACGACCTGAAGAAATTCAAAGACGAGGTATTGCACAAATACCCCAAGAAGGTTGCCAAAAAGCGGGATAAGGCCATTCTGCTGAACGATCCGGAAACGCCTCCCCAGATTCAGGCCAACGTGCGTACTATTCCCGGCATTATAACACAACGCGGTTGTACCTATGCCGGTTGTAAAGGTGTGGTGCTCGGTCCTACCCGCGACATTATAAATATTACACACGGACCTATCGGTTGTGGTTTTTACTCGTGGCTGACCCGCCGTAACCAGACCAAGCCCGAAACCGAAACGGATGAAAACTTCATGATGTACTGTTTTTCGACCGACATGCAGGACTCCAATATCGTGTTTGGCGGTGAAGAAAAACTGAAACAGGCTATTCGTGAAGCTTACGAACTTTTTCATCCGAAAGCCATCGCCATCTTCTCCACCTGTCCGGTAGGTCTTATTGGTGACGACGTGCACCGCGTGGCTCGCCACATGAAAGAAGAAATTGGCGGCGATATCAATATTTTCGGTTTCTCCTGCGAAGGATACCGTGGAGTGTCTCAGTCTGCTGGTCACCACATAGCAAACAACGGTTTGTTCAAAAATCTTATTGGTCGCGATGACGAGAAGAGAGGTGATCTGAAATACCGCGTCAACCTTTTGGGAGAGTACAATATCGGTGGTGATGCGTTTGAGTTGGAACGTGTTTTCGAAAAATGCGGCATCAACCTGATTGCTACCTTCAGCGGCAACTCCACGATTCAGAAATTTGAAAATGCTCATACTGCCGACCTTAACATGGTGATGTGTCACCGTTCGATCAACTACGTGGCCGAAATGATGGAAACCGCTTTCGGTATTCCATGGATTAAGGTACAACCGATCGGGGCAGACTCAACCGCTAAGATGCTTCGCAAGATTGGACAATACTTCGGAGATCAGGAATTGATCGACAAAATTGAAGAGGTGATTGCCGACGAGATGGTAGCAGTTACTGCTGCCCGCGAAAAAGCATTGAAAAAAACCAACGGTAAAACAGCCATGTTGTTCGTCGGCGGATCCCGCGCTCACCACTATCAGAACCTTTTCGAAGAGTTGGGTATGAGCACACTTTCTGCCGGTTATGAGTTCGGTCATCGCGACGACTACGAAGGTCGTGTGGTTATTCCGACTATCCAGATTGATGCAGATAGCCGTAACATCGAGGAAATTACCGTAACTAAAGACGAAGCCCGTTACAATCCCCGCAAGACAGAAGAAGAATTGAAAGCGCTCGAAGCTGATGGAATGGAATTCAACGGTTACGAAGGTTTGATGCCTCAGATGGCCAAAGGCTCTTTGGTAATTGACGACCTCAGCCATTACGAAATGGAAAAACTGATTGAACTCTACAAGCCTGATGTGTTCTGCGCCGGTATCAAAGAAAAATTCTGTGTACAGAAAATGGGTGTGCCTCTCAAACAGTTGCATAGCTACGATTACGGAGGACCGTATGCCGGATTCAAAGGTGCTATCAATTTCTACGAAGATATCGAAATGATTGCCTGCTCCACCATCTGGAAAGAAATGAAAGCTCCCTGGGAAAGCGAAACCTACGTGGAAGCTCAATACGCTTACTAAAAAACCGGGCCCCTAAATCCCCTCAAGGGGACTTAGAAAATCTGCAATCGAAAGTTTAAGATTAAGAAATAATCAATTGGACGCATAAAACGTTCTAAATCTAAGCTCTGATAGTCCCCCTTTAGGGGGATTTAGGGGGCTGTTAATTCACACAATTATGCTATTACGACATACAACAGCAAAAGAAATAGACAGAAAGGCTCTGACGATCAATCCGGCCAAAACCTGTCAACCTGTGGGAGCCATGTATGCGGCATTGGGTTTGCATGGATGTTTACCCCATAGCCACGGCTCGCAAGGATGTTGCTCTTACCACCGTAGTGCACTTACCCGTCACTTCAAAGAACCGGTGATGGCCTCTACCAGCTCGTTCTCTGAAGGATCTTCGGTGTTTGGTGGCTCGGCTAACCTGGTAAGCGCTATCGAAACGATTTTCAGCGTATATGATCCGGAAGTGATTGCGGTGCACACTACCTGTCTTTCCGAAACGATTGGTGATGACCTTACCCAGATTGTCTCTAAAGCAAACGAAGATGGAAAAGTGCCTGCCGGTAAGAAAGTTATTTTCTGTAATACACCTAGTTACGTGGGTACTCACGTTACCGGTTATGCCAATCAGGTATCCTCTTTTGTAAAATTCTTTTCCACAGCTACTCCGAAAAAGAGAAACGTGGTAAATCTGGTGGCTGGCTGGATGGAACCCTCTGATATGCGCGAGATTAAACGCATTGCCAAAGAGATGGAAGCCCGTACCATCATGTTTCCCGATATGTCGGATGTGCTGGATACTCCGTTGACAGGTCATTACGATATGTATCCGAAAGGAGGAACCACTCAGGCTGATATGATCGCGACCGGCGACAGCAAATTCACCATTGGCATCGGACCTTACACCACTGAAGATGCTTGTATCAAGCTCGAAAATAAGTGTAAGGTGAAATTTGAAACGATCGAAATTCCTATTGGATTGAAGGCTACCGATAAATTTATCATGTCGCTCAGCCGTCATGCCAACGTGCCGGTTCCCGATTCGTTGACCGCAGAACGTGGCCGCCTGGTAGATATGATTGCCGACAATAACAAAAATTTCTATGACAAACGGGTGGCTTTGTTTGGCGATCCCGATACGTTGATTCCTTTGGTGGAATTCTTGCTGACATTGGACATGAAACCGGTTTATATCGTAACAGGGACTCCGGGTAAACATTTCGATGAAGCAATGACCGAACTGTTGAAAGAAAAAGTTCCGGAAGCCAAATTCAAAAGCGGCGAACGTGCCGATATGTTCCAGATGCATCAATGGATCAAACAGGAAGGTGTCGATATGTTGATCGGTAACAGCTACGGAAAATATATTGCCCGCGACGAAAATATTCCATTCGTTCGTTTGGGATTTCCTGTGACGGATCGTCCGGGTAACAATTTCTTCCCTTATGTTGGATATACGGGAGCTACCAATCTTTTAATAAAGATTATGGATGCATTCCTTGAACATAAAGACCGTACCTGTCCGGAAGAAAAAGTAGAACTTGTAATGTAATAATGGATTGTGGTAAAGATGTTACGGTGATAAACAGCCGTAACATCTTTGAAATCCTACCTGAAACGATAAGCAGAATAATCGCTGGCAAAATAGATGTGTAACGGACGAATAAGTGTTGGTTTCAAAGCAGAATTGGAATCATGCAGAAACGCTTAATATTGTCCGGTGTAGTTACTCCAAAACAAAAACATTATGGCTGAATATTTAGAAGGCAGAGAAAATCAGATCGTGACAAAGGGGATTGACTCACACGAGCTGGTGGGCGGAAAGCCCAGTGTGGCCGGGTCTGTCAGCCAGAGAGCCTGCGTTTTTTGCGGCTCACGTGTGGTACTTTACCCCATTGCCGATGCACTGCATCTGGTGCACGGCCCTATCGGTTGCGCCTCTTATACCTGGGATATACGGGGGGCTCTCTCGTCAGGTCCCGAACTGCACCGTAGCAGCTTTTCAACTGATCTTCGAGAAAAAAACATTGTCTTTGGCGGGCAGGATAAGTTGTATCAGGCACTTCATGAACTGATTGACAAACATCATCCCAAAGCCGCATTCGTTTACTCCACATGCATTGTGGGTGTTATTGGCGACGATGTTCAGTCGGTTTGCAAACGGGTGCAAAAAGAGAAGAATATTCCGGTTGTCGCCGTAATGGCCGAAGGCTTTCAGGGATCGAAAAAGGATGGCTACAAAATAGCCTGCGACGCTCTTTTCTCATTGGTAGGCACAGACGAAAGTATGGATGTTTCACCATTGAGCATTAATATTCTTGGCGACTTTAATCTTGCCGGTGAGCTTTGGATGCTCGAAGAGTATTACAAGAAAATGGGGATTCAGATTTTGGCTCCCATTACCGGCGACGGCCGTGTGAAGAAAATTCAGAATGCCCATCGAGCTGCGCTCAACGTGGTGCAATGCTCCGGTTCGATGATTCATTTGGCCAAACAGATGAAAGAAAAATACGGCATTCCTTTTATCAAGGTCTCCTATTTCGGCATCGAAGATATGTCGGATGCGCTTTACGAAGTGGCTAAATTTTTCAAAGACGACAGCGTAATGGACAAAGCCCGCGAGTTGGTGAAAGATCAACTCACGACCCTGATTCCGGCACTTGAACCCTACAAGAGAGCTTTACAGGGAAAGAAGGCAGCCATCTATGTGGGCGGGGCATTCAAGGCTATTTCGTTGGTCAAGGCATTACGACTGATTGGTATGAAAACGGTGATTGCAGGCACGCAGACCGGCAACACAGAGGATTACCGTTTACTGAAAACTATTTGCGATGACGGTTGCATTATGGTAGATGATTCCAATCCGGTAGAACTTTCGGAATTTGTGAAGCAAACAGGAGCAGACCTGTTTATCGGCGGCGTGAAAGAACGCCCCATTGCTTACAAACTCGGAATCGGATTTTGCGATCACAACCACGAACGCAAACTGGCGCTGGCCGGTTACGACGGAATGCTCAATTTTGCCAAAGAGGTCTACGAAACGGTAACCAGTCCGGTGTGGCAATTTGTGAATCGTTCAACTCCATTCGATAACGAATGAGTCTTTCGATGATTTTATTTTACCCCTAAATCCCCTGAAGGGGACTTGTTGGTCGGTAAAAAAATATGAGAAATCTCTTTTTGCAAATTTAAGTCCCCTTCAGGAGATTTAGGGGCAGATAAAGAGAATTTGTGTAACTCCAAAACAAAGTATTGTATGCAAAAGGCAGAATCCATCAAGCAGAAAGTGATGCCTTCGGGCGATACGTTTGCCTCCTCGTGCAATGCTTGCAAGCAATGTACGCCGCTGGGCGCCTGTATTGCCTTCAAAGGATTAGAAGGCGTGTTACCGATGTTGCACGGTTCGCAGGGATGTGCCACTTACATCCGCCGCTATCTGATTAGCCATTTTCGCGAACCGGTAGATATCGCTTCCTCCAATTTTAGTGAAGAGACAACCATCTTCGGGGGAAATAAGAACTTCAACACCGGCATTGACAATATTATCAAGCAATACCATCCGCGGGTGATTGCCATCGCCAGTACCTGTCTGAGCGAAACCATCGGTGAGGATGTACAACGATTAATATTCGAATACCAGGAAACACACAACACGATGCCGGACCTTCCGGTAATGATCTTTGCATCTACTCCCAGTTATCAGGGAACACATTCGGAGGGATTTCACGAAGCTGTGTTTGCTGCCGTGAAGACATTGGCAGAGGCTTCCGGCCCGGTTGGAGATCATATTAACCTTTTTAGTAATATGATATCGCCGGAAGATATTCGCCACTTGAAGGAAATTGTGGAAGATTTCTCGATACCGGTCGTGTTGTTCCCTGATTACTCGGATACCCTCGATAATACCTCGTGGGATAGCTATCGACGCATTCCCGACGGAGGAACTACCGTAGACGAATTGAAGAAGAGTGCACTGGCTTACGCTTCCGTCGAACTGGGATATATTCTCAATTCGGGCGGCATGAATGGCCGGATAAAAGACAATGGTACGAAACAGTCGGCCGGAGAGTACCTGAAAAGTAAGTTTGATGTGCCGCTGGTGCGTACCGGTCTTCCTGTCGGTATCCTTGAATCCGATAAATTTTTCAATGCACTTTCTTCCATTTCGGGAAAAGCGATTCCGATGAAATACCAACGCCAACGGGGTCGCCTGGTCGATCTTTATGTTGACGGTCACAAATATGTTTCCGATAAACGGGCGGTGATTTACGGCGAAGAAGACCTTGTGGTTGCTCTGGCTGCTTTTGCTGCCGAGATTGGTATCAAGCCTGTTTTATGCGCGTCGGGTGGCGAAAGCGGAAAGCTTGCCGGGACGCTTCGCGAAGTGTTGGGTAAAAACTACTACGAAGATATGGTGGTAGGTCAGGGTATGAGTTTCGAGCGGATGGAAGAGGTGATGCAGGAGCTGAAACCCGACCTGATGATCGGTAATAGCAAAGGTTACTACATTGCCCGCAAGATGGATATTCCCATCGTTCGCACCGGATTCCCAATTCACGATCGTCTGGGAGCTCAACATACCCATGTGCTGGGATATGAAGGAACGATGATCCTTTTCGAACAAATTGTGAATACGCTTCTTGAAGACAAACAACGCAAATCGCCGGTAGGTTACAAATACATGTAAACTTAAACGTTATGAATATCCACATCGCCCAACTGATTGCCCGAAAACTGAGACGACAGCGAGCATTCGCGAAGCTCACGAAACGGAGTTCCGGTTCAAAAGAGAATAAAGAAGGCGATGCGACCGACTCAAAAGTGAATGATGCTGATTCGAAATTGTAAATAATGCGAATTAGGAGTTGAAATAATTACAAAACATCTGAACATTAACTTGACCGTAGGTCATACATATCAATAGAAAATGTAATTCCCGCATTAATGCAACCCCGTATGGGGTTGAACCTTGGACACGATATTTATTTTCTATTGATATATAAGTCCTAACGGACTATTTTCAACTCTTGATTCACGTAAATGATAAATTGTAAACTGAACGACTATGGAAACAAAAGATATAACTCTGCACCCTTGTTTTAACGAAAAAGCGCGACATACGCATGCTCGTGTCCACCTTCCGGTTGCTCCCAAATGTAATATCCAGTGTGCTTATTGCAACCGCAAGTACGATTGCGTGAACGAAAGCCGTCCGGGCGTAACCAGTACGGTGCTCTCTCCGATGCAAGCTGTTCATTATCTCAAGGCGTTGTCCGGAAAACTCGAAAATATCAGCGTGGTGGGAATTGCCGGTCCCGGCGATCCGTTTGCCAATCCAACAGAAACCCTGACAACGCTTGAGATCCTGAAAAACGAGTTTCCTGATATTATTTTTTGCCTTTCCACCAATGGACTGGAACTGGCTCCGCACATCGATAAGATTGCCGAACTGGGTGTGACTCATGTTACGTTGACAATCAACTCGTTGAATGTGGATACGTTGGCAAGAATCTACACCTGGGTACGTTACCAGCGTCGTGTTTATCGCGGTAAAGAGGGCGCTGAAATCTTGCTCGAGCAACAGTTGAAATGTATTCCGTTGCTGAAAGCGAAAGGTATTACGGTAAAGATCAATACGGTGGTTTGCCCCGGCATTAATGACCACGAAGTGGAAGCTCTGGCACAAAAAGTTGCCGAACTGGGAGCCGATACCATGAACTGTATTCCGGTTTATCCAACGGAGAACACCATATTCGAGTATATCGAAGAACCTTCGAAAGTTGCCATGAAAGAGCTGCGGGCAAATGTCGCAAAATATATTCATCCGATGGCTCACTGCGCCCGCTGCCGCGCCGATGCTGCCGGTTTGTTGGGTAAAGATTGTAGCGAAGCGCAGGAGATGATAGGACAATTTTCGACCATGGTGGTCAATCGTGGCGAAGGTCGCACCCGGGTAGGTGTTGCCACGCAGGAAGGTCTTTTAGTGAACCTGCATCTGGGAGAGGCTATGAAGATCTATATATTTGAACAAACCCGCAACGGTTATCACTTTGTGGAAACTCGCAACGCACCTCCTCAGGGCGGTGGCGCCGATCGCTGGCAGATGTTGGCCAATAAAACGTTGATCGATTGTCAGGCAGTTTTGGTGGGCGGTGTCGGCGAAACGCCGATGCGCATTCTTCAGGAAAATGGAGTTAAAGTGATTCAGATGAATGGCCTGATCGATGCCGGTCTGGATGCCGTTTATCAGAATATTCCTTTGAAAACGCTCTGTAAATCCGAATTCAAAGGGTGCGGCGAAGGCTGTCGCGGCAACGCACAGGGCTGTGGATGAGAAAGCCCCACCTAACCTTCCCCAAGGGGAGGAAATTCGAAGTCTCAATAAGAATTTTACTTTACTACATTTAATAACGAACACCTTTACTTGAACAGAAGAATCTTACTTCAGATTTCTTCTCCTCCCCTTGGGGGAGGTCGGGTGGGGCTGTAAATTTTTTTTCGTATGAAAAAGCCTGATTACATGATTATGGTGTGCAACTCGTACCGGGTTGCCGGCGATGCCCAGGGGTATTGCAACAAACAGGGAGCTACATCTTTTGTGCAAATGATCAGCGAAGGATGCTCCGACCGCGGACTCGATGCGGTAGTAACAACCACAGCCTGCCTTAGCGTTTGCAGTCAGGGCCCTATCGTGGTTATTCAGCCGAACAACTACTGGTATGGAGGTATGAACGAAGATAAAATAGAAGAGGTACTCGACGCTTTGGAAGAAGGCAAAGCCGTGGAAGAATACCTGATTGCGTGATTTCGATTGACAATTTCAATATTTACTATTTACCATTGAAATCTGACTCAGCCTATTCAAAATGGTAAATAGTAAATGACCAAACAGTAAATAACTAACATGGATTTTGTTTCACCCACTTTCGCTCCCCGCCTGATTGACTCCACCTTACGCGATGGCGAACAGGCTCCCGGGGTTGCCTTTTCCAGAGCGGAAAAGCTGAAAGTGGCGCGTCTGCTCGATGCGGTGGGTGTGGATGAAATCGAAGCCGGTACGCCGGCAATGGGAGAGGATGAGGTTGAAACCATTCGTGCAATTGTTCGCACAAAGCCTACATGTCGTATATCGGTATGGAGCAGAGCGCTTCGTCAGGACATTGAGATGGCTGCACGAACCGGAGCAGAAGGTATTCACATGGCCTTTCCTCTTTCTGATATTCAGTTGAAAGTCATTGGCAAAGATTGGGTTTGGATATGCGATGCGCTGCCTGCTTTGGTAGAATATGCGCATCGCTATTTTTCGTATGTCAGCGTCGGGGCACAGGATGCGAGCCGGACCGACCGTGCCCGTCTCTTTTCCTATTTTGAATTGATACAAAGCGCAGGAGTAAAACGGGTACGTATTGCCGATACCGTCGGGTTGTTTACTCCGCTTTCCCTCTATTCGCTGATCCGCGACATTAAAACCGCTTTTCCCTTGCTTGAAGTCGATTTTCACGGGCATAACGATTTGGGTATGGCGGCGGCTAATGCCATCACGGCCTGGCAGGCGGGTGCCGAGAATCTTAGCGTAACGGTCAATGGTCTGGGCGAACGTGCTGGCAATTCTCCACTGGAAGAGGTGATGACCACTCTTTCTGCTGTTTTTGGGCAGACCAAATTTCATCCCGAAAAATTGACTGCATTGTGCCGTTTCGTAGCCGAATGTTCGGGACGGCCTATCCCGGCAGGAAAAGCTATCATCGGCGATATGGTTTTTGCTCATGAGTCGGGCATTCATGCTCAGGGGACACTTCATGATGTGCAGGCTTTCCAGCCTTTCGACGGTAAACTGGTCGGCCGTGAAAGCGCGCACAACGTTTTCGGTAAACATTCGGGTAAAACCGCCGTACTTCACTTCTTTTCGCAACGTAATCTTTCGCTCGATAATGCCGATCTGGAGCGCGTTGTAAATAAAATTCACCAACTTTCCATTCGTCTGAAACGCAACCTTTCCGTGAGCGAAATGCTTTCGGTTTATCATGAGATTCACTGTGACTGATATTTGTGCTAAATGATTTTTATTTTGCCATAATTGCATATTAATGTAATGTTATAAGTATTAATACTGACAAAAAGTAAGAATAAAATCCATTTAACATGACAATATGATATTATTTGTTATCTTTGCATTGAATTTTGTTCAAACGATAAAACGATCAGATTATGTTTTGCGAACGCACCAAGCGGAACTGTTTTGCAGAGTCCGACCTGACCTTTCTGTTTACAATCAGTGACATTATCAGTAAGAGCCAGAATATCAATAAAGACCTGGAGCTGGTACTTGCTAATTTGTGTAAGTTCCTCAACGCACAGTATAGCATGATTACCATTATCAACCGCAATGCTGCTATTATAGAAATCAGTGCGGCATACGGACTGACCGATGAGGAAAAGCACCGGGGCGTGTATAAAATCGGAGAAGGGGTTATTGGAGAGGTGGTGCGCACGAAGAAGGCGAAAATTATTGCCGATGTTTCCAAAGATCCACATTTTCTCAATAAAACCGGAATAGCTACCGATCTGGTGCATAACACGGCATTCCTTTGCATTCCCATTATTTCCGAGGATGAAATTACCGGAACTTTAAGCATTCACAAATATTATTCCCGTGTTACCGATTTTTCTCCCGAACTGAAGTTTATGAATCTTGTTGGGTTGCTGATCGGCAAGAACGTGGCGCTCCGTCAAAAGCAAATTGAGGAAATGGAGCAACTTCGTGCCGAAAACCGCCGGCTGAAAGAGTCGCCGCTGGCTCATCGCCCTGATAATATCGTGGGTAATTCGTCGTTGATGAACGATCTGTACGGGATGATCGAAAAAGTGGCTCCGATAAATACCACCGTGATGATTCGCGGAGAAAGTGGTGTGGGAAAAGAGCTGATTGCCGAAGCAATACACCGGGCCAGTACCCGTAAAAACGGACCGTTTATTAAAGTCAACTGCTCGGCATTACCCGAAACGTTGATTGAAAGCGAACTGTTCGGACACGAAAAGGGTTCGTTTACCGGAGCCAATACCCAACATGCAGGTCGTTTCGAAATGGCCGATGGCGGAACCATCTTTCTGGATGAGATCGGCGAAGTGCCGTTGTCTATTCAGGTAAAACTCTTGCGGGTGCTGCAACAACGGCAGTTCGAGAGGGTGGGAGGTACTAAAACACTCGATGTGAACGTGCGGGTGATTACGGCGACCAACCGCAACCTTGAAGATATGATCAAGGAAAATAAATTCCGCGAAGATTTTTACTACCGCATCAACGTTTTTCCGATCTATGTGCCGGCTTTGCGCGAACGCCGTGCCGATATTCCTATTTTGGTCGATCATTTTATCGATAAACTGAACCGCATTAACGGTACTGCCGTGAAGCGGATTACCAGCGGAGCGCTCGACTTGCTGATGATGTATCACTGGCCGGGCAATATCCGTGAATTGGAGAATGTGATCGAACGAGCCATGGTGCTTAGTTCCGACAACGTGATCCGTTCCTATACCCTGCCTCCCACGCTGCAAACGGCAGCCTCTTCGGGAACTCCCAGCAAGGGAACGCTCAACAATGTGCTCGAAAAGGTGGAGAAACAGATGATTCTGGACACTCTCATTGCCACTCGCGGTAACAGTGCAAAAGCTGCTCAGACGCTGGGAATTACCGAACGGATTATGGGTTTACGCATCCAGAAGTATCAAATAGATGTTCAAAACTATAAACATCTTTCCGATGACGACAATAACTGATATTGAAATAGAAGATTGCGATTTCAGCAATCCCGAACATCTCAATGGTATTTGTGACCTGCTTAATGCATACATTCGCGACCAGATGGGCGGTGGCACGCCTCTCAATAAATTGCAGCAATTACGTCTTGTAGACGGATTGAATAATCATCCGACAGCTATTGTATTGCTGGCACTGGCCGGCGAACGTCCTGTGGGTATGCTGGTGGCATTCGAAAATTTCTCCACCTTTACGGTACGTCCGATGGTAAATATTCACGACCTGATTGTGCTGCCCGAATTCAGAGGTTTGGGCGTCGGTCGGAAGCTAATGGAGGCCATCGAAATTCGTGCCCGCGGCAAAGGTTGCAGTCGCATCACCCTCGAAGTGCGTCACGACAATGTGAAAGCGCAAACCCTCTATGTCAGCCTCGATTTTCAGGAAGCCGATCCTCCCATGTACTATTGGCGCAAGAATTTGTAAAGCTGGCATGTCCGGTGATGCGAGCTCTGACTCGCATTAAAACAAATTCAGCGACCTGGAAATAATACCTTTCAGTTGTTGGTCTTTGGTACTTTGTACCTATCATGAACTATTCTTCATAAGGGACCGAGTCTCTTTTTACGGATATGCATGCTGTGCCGATATGAGCCGGATAGCCATTGTAGCTTGCATATCAAACAACTTTCAGAAAAGCTAAATACGAAGATACATTCAAATCATTTTGAATGTATCTTCGTATTTATAAGTGATTCTTCCTATGCCTTTTTTGCATAAAATGCAGAAGTATAAAATGTGCGTTCCTGTTGAATTATAGCTTGAACGCAAATAAAAACAATGTAGCTTATTAGTTGCGCTGGTGTCTAATTAGCTTTGCTGATTGTGGTCGAATTGAATCTGTGTAGTTCATACAACTTTGTTTATGGACAGACGATACCGCTTCGCTCAACCTCACGCCAGTGGTGATTAGGTTTCATAGCTGTTAATATCACAGAACAAGATTTGAAATGGTTCGAATAATGACTTTCTCAAATACACCAATAAATTCGATTTAAAAGACATCTAACCCAATCAATAATGAAAAAAGTTATTTTTCTTCTGATAATTAATCTAGTATTAGATTCAATGATTATTAATGGTCAAGTCGTTGATACATTAATAGATAATGGAGGCTATAAACTGCATTTTTCCATCCTTCCAGGAAAAGGAATGCCTATCTTATTTGAAACAGGTTACAGAGATAATATTAAGGTATGGCAAGATATTGTTCAGTCCATTTCCGAAATAACTGGTGCGCCCGTGATATCTTATGATCGCCAGGGATTCGGTAAAAGCACTATTGATTCAAAATGCAAAAGCATTAAAGATGAAATAGCCGGGCTTGAAACTGCATTGTCAAAACTTGGCTATTTTAAGGAAATTATGCTCGTATCTCACTCTTTAGGTGGTTTTTATAATACCGTTTATGCGATTCGAAATAAAGAAAAAGTGAAAGGAATTGTATTTGTCGATGCAAGTATGGCCTGTATTTTCTCTGATGATGTAATTGATAAAATGGGACTAAATTCTTCTCTGTTGGAGTTGGTGAAAACCATGAAACAATTACCTCCTCTTTCCCCAGACATACCTGTGATTGATATAATTTCAGAACAAAATGTGATGAGAGACAATCGGTGGAAAACCTGTCATGATAACTTTGTTTCAGAAGCTCCGAATCGAAAGGGAATTTTAGCTTTCAAAACAAGCCATTATATTTTTCGGGACAATAACAGACTTGTTACAGATGCTATTGTTTCTCTTTATGCGGATATTCAAAAACCTAAAGTCAGATCAGCTATACTTGAAAAGGCTTATGCTCATGAGCTGGCTTCTGCTAATGATGATTATCGGAAATTAGTAGAATATCAACATTCCTATGATGATCTTAATGCATGGAGTAAATCATTGTCTCAAAATGGCGATTTGACAAAAGCCCTTCAGGTAATGGAGCTAAATGCAAAATTTTATCCGGAAAAAACAGAAACAATCAGTAAACTTGCCGAAACTTTTCTTAAGATAGGGGACAAAGAATCAGCAGAAGCTTATTACAAAAAAGCAAAGGAGCTTAATCTCGATAATAAGAACACAACTAAAATACTGGAACAGATAAGCAAAATAGTTTTTGTGCCTGAATCGCTTCAGTCTCAGTATATAGGGCAATACGAACTGAACAAGATGCCGATTTCCATAATTAGAGAAAATAATAAACTTTTCCTGAGCTTCAATAATACAAAAAGTGCAATGTACTTTGTTTCTGATGCCGATTTCTTTATTGCAGAATATCGGGATGAAATTAAAATACAGAAAGATCCCGACGGAAAAATCAGTGGATTATTATTTCGTGGCTTGAAAGCAATAAAATTGAAATAGGAATCGCAGGAAAAATGCTACAAAATCTAACACGGACGGTAAAATTAATTGGCTCATCTCAATTCGTGCGACAGCCAGGGCATTGGTCGGAAGCTTATGGAGGCCATTGAAGTTCGTGCCCGCGAGAAAGGTTGTAGCCGCATCACCCTCGAAGTGCGTCATGACAATGTGAAAGCGCAAACCCTCTACGTCAGCCTCGATTTCCAGGAAGCCGATCCCCCTATGTACTACTGGCGCAAGAATTTGTAAAACCCTATTAAAATGGGTGATGCGAGCTCCGACTCGCATTAAAACAAATCCTGCGACTTGTCAATCCTTCACGAGTCGGACGGATAATCCGTTAGTCTTGTAATTTTCCAAACGGAATACTGTTCTAGATGAATTGTGCAGAACCCGACCCCACGCTAAACCGATATTACTCTCTGTTGAACTCCACCAGCAGCCGGTCTCTGCTCCCCCTCCAAATCCTTCATCGTTGACAGAACAACTGACACAGCGTGTACCTCCGGGAACAGCAGTAAAACCTGATTCATTTGTGACTTCGGCGGTAGATGCGGACCAGTGAGTTGTGCCGGCCTCTTTTAGTTTGGGGCTGGCCACGTACTCGCCACCTAAATATTCGATTAGTTGTGTCCATTCGTCATCGGTGGGTACATGCCAACCTTTTGGTGCCAGTTTGCCACTGTTGATAGCATTCCAATTGTATAAACATCCGAAAAGATGGATAATGTCCGGATCTGACGTGTTGAGAATAGTGCAATATGCTTCCGTCGTTGCGTTTACCCACTCTGAATTGTCCGTAAGGTTGGGAATTTTTGTGCCATCGTTATACTTTGTGGTGCGAAGATTCTCGGCCATCCATGTTTGCGTGCCGATGGTTACGGTTTTGTAAGTATTGCCATCCGCATCGGTCATGGTGCCATAGCTAACGTTCGTATTGAAAATCGGAGGTACAATTTTATTTGTGGGTACGTTATCATTCTGCCTGCAGGAGGCGAATGAAATCACCATCAAAGCGATAAGAGCAGGAAATGGAATTAGATTTTTCATAAGCCGAATTATGAATTTAAGATTACTCAAAAATATGAGAGGCCTTTGGTTACGGCATTTCGTGTTGTGTGAAATGTAAGTGGGGTCTAATTTGTTGATTATGTGCAAATATAATGGATATTTATGGGTTTTAATCATGAGTGATCTGATTGATTCTTGTTAAGTTTTAGTTGTTGAACGTGGTTCGCCGTGTTTCGATTTTATTTCTGTGTGTTTTGTAGAGAAAAACAGCATTGAGAAACTTCGAGGAGTCTCTGTCCTTTGTTGATAAATAATGGGGTAGTTAGGTTTATTTGCGTCATTTGTGGTAAATCCAGATTCCGTGTTGTTCCTTCATTTCTGTGTTTTCCGTGTGCTAAATCTGCGTGCAAAATATGTTATATAACAGATTTCTCTTTTGTGATATTTAACAACTATAAATATTCTATTTTCTACATTTCTTCTACTTTTGTCCATATAATTATCAGCATAGTTCAGCACAGAAATCAATGAAATTTTCCAACAAAGTCAGCAAGGTAAATCAGGTGATCGACCACATTACGAGCGAGATTGCCGATGGCGTGTATGCTCTCGACGACCGGTTGCCTTCTGTCAACGAACTGAGCCAAAAAATTCATGTGTCGCGCGATACTGTTTTCAAAGCTTATAAAGAGTTGAAGCAGCGCGGACTCATTGATGCGGCTCCCATGAAGGGCTATTTTGTGTTGGATGAGGTGAAACGAGTGTTGCTGCTTCTGGATGTTTATTCTCCATTTAAAGAGAAGTTGTACAATGCTTTCGTGGAAAACCTGCCGGAAAATGTGAAGGTGGATTTGTTGTTTCATCAATACAACGAAAAGCTGTTTGATATGATTGTTGGCGACAGCATCGGAAAATACAATTCCTACGTGGTGATGAATTTCAGGTACGATGAAATGACTCCCAGCCTTTTGAAATTGCCGTCGTCGAAGCTTTTGTTGCTCGATTTTTGTTCTTTCCCGAAGGAAGGGCTTTCGTATATCGGGCAGAATTTTGACGAGGGATTCTATGCTGTTTTAGAATCTGCATTGGAGCAACTCCGAAAATACAAGCGTCTGGTTTTCGTTTTCCCCGAAGATTCGGTTCATCCCAAAGGAGCCGGCGATGCTTTTGCCCGTTTTTGCCGGGACTATCATTTTAATTACGAAGTTCAAAGGATTCATTTTCAGGCAACAGATTTGTCGGAAGGAGATGCATATGTTTGTATCATGACGGACGATCTCGTTGCTGTTGTTGCTGCCGCCAATAAAGCAGGATATAAATTTGGCAAAGAGGTGGGCGTGGCTGTTTATAATGATATGCCTTTGCTGGAAATCATTCAGGAGGGCGTTTCTGCCTTTTCAATCGATTTTGCCCGCCTTGGAGAAATGGCGGCCTCCTTTGTGATGACGGGCGAAAAAATACAGGTGGATATGCCTACCTGCTTTGTGGAACGTAAATCGTTGTAAATGATGAAAAATAAGTAGATAAATAGATATTAAACGCTAAACTTTCAACATACACCAATACTATGACCACTCACAACTTAAAGCAGGGTTATCCTGCAAAACAATTCGGGCAACCGACCAAACGCTATTGTCAACAACTTGATTTGGTGGACGATGCCGCCTTGATTGAACAATATAAATATTGGCACGCTCCGGCTAATAACTGGGCGGAAATTGCTGCCGGAATCCGCAGTGTGGGTATCCTTGAAATGGAGATTTACCTGCATAAAAATCATGCTTTTATGATTGTGGAAGTGCCTGCCGATTTCGACTGGGACAGCGCTTTTGCCAAACTTGCTACGCTCGATCGTCAGGAAGAATGGGAAGCTTTTGTCGCTAAATTCCAGTGCTCGAAACCGGGTGCTACATCCGACGAAAAGTGGCAACTGATGGCGCGTATTTATGCTCTGACCGAATGCAAATAACCTGAAAGTCTTATAATCATGGAGAAACACAAAATTGTTGACAAAAAGTATTTATTGCCGTTTATACTGGTAACCTCGTTGTTTTACCTGTGGGCAATTCCGAACAATCTGAATGATATTCTGATTCCCCAGTTTATGAAATCGTTTGAGTTGAACCGCTTACAGGCAGGTTTGGTGCAATCGGCGTTTTATATGGGTTATTTTCTTTTGTCGCTGCCTGCAGCTTACATCATGGATCGTTATAATTATAAGACAGGACTGCTGATAGGACTGGTGTTGTATGCCATGGGGGCGTTCTTGTTTTACCCAGCAGCCATTGTCGGTACTTACGGGTTGTTTTTGCTGGCGTTGTTTGTGATTGCCAGCGGACTGGCTTTTCTTGAAACGGGATCAAACTCGTTTATTGCGGTTTTGGGCGATCCGGCAACATCCACCCAACGCCTCAATTTCTCGCAGTCGTTTAATCCGTGGGGAGCTATGAGTGGGGTCTTGATCGGTAATATTTTTATCTTCTCAGGTGTGGAACATTCCGAAGCTCAGGTGGAAGCACTCAAGGCCTCGGGGCAATATCAGAGCTATCTCCATAGCGAAATTCTCAGGGTAATTCCTCCGTATATGGTGATTGGAGCCATTATTTTGGTGATTGCTTTCGTGATGTGGAAAGTGAAATTCCCGGCAGAATCAGAAACCGGTACTCACAGGAAAATGGATACAAAAAAAGAGGGAAGCCATGGACATTTTTCCAAACTGTTTCAATATCCTCACTTTGTAAAAGGGGTGATAGCACAGTTTTTCTATGTGGGTGCACAGGTTGGAACATGGAGCTTTATGATTTCCTATGTGAAGGATTACCTGCAAAGGCCAGAAAAAGAAGCCGGCTATTTTCTGTTTGCTTCCCTGCTCGCGTTTGGTGTTGGCCGGTTTGTATCTACGGCTTTGATGCGCAAGATTAATCCCCATAAACTCATGGGGGCCTATAGCCTGATTAACGTAGTTTTGGCGGCAGTTTCTGTGCTGTTGCCCGGACAGTTGGGCGGATATACCCTGGTGGCATCGAGCTTCTTTATGTCGCTGATGTTCCCGACAATTTTTGCTTTTGGCGTGAAAGGTTTGGGCCCGAATACCAAAATCGGAGGTTCCATGATCATTATGGCGATTATCGGAGGAGCAGTATGGACACCGGTGATGGGTCTTATTTCCGATCAAACCAAAAGTCTGGCATTGGCAATGATCATTCCGCTAGTCTGTTATATCTATATATTTTATTATGCATTAAAAGGGTCAGTTCCATCCGGACCACTTTACGAAAAGGATGAAACTGTGATCGCGTCTCACTAACCACTAATAACTAACCATTAACCAAGACTGACATGTCTAAATATCCGAAAGTAGGGATTCGTCCCATTATCGACGGGCGCCAGTACGGTGTTCGTGAAAGTCTGGAAGACCAGACTATGAATATGGCCAAAAGTGCCGCTGCTCTTATCTCTTCAAAGTTGCGTTATCCTGACGGAACTCCTGTTGAATGTGTAATTGCCGACACTACTATTGGTCGCGTGCCACAGGCTGCTGCCTGTGCTGAGAAATTTGAAAAAGAGGGAGTGGGTCTTACTCTTTCCGTAACTCCCTGCTGGTGCTACGGAACAGAAACCATTGACCTGAATCCTTATTATCCGAAAGCTATCTGGGGTTTCAACGGCACCGAACGTCCGGGAGCTGTATATCTGGCCGCAGCGTTGGCTGGTCATGCTCAAAAAGGTATTCCTGCTTTCGGAATCTACGGTCACGATGTGCAGGATAGTACTGATACCAGTATTCCTGCTGATGTGGAAGAAAAGATTCTGCGTTTCATCAAAGCAGGATTGGCTGTGGCCATGATGCGCGGAAAATCGTATCTCGGCATCGGCGGCCAGTGCATGGGTATTGCTGGTTCGGTAGTTGATCCCGATTTCTTCCAGGATTATCTGGGTATTCGTGTGGAAGCCGTAGATGAAGTTGAAATCATTCGACGCGTTGAAGGTGAAATTTATGATAAGGAAGAGTTTGCCAAGGCAATGGCATGGACTGAAAAATATTGCAAGTCGAACGAAGGCCAGGATTACAATGTGCCTGAAAAACAAAGCTCTTCCGAAAAGCGTGAAAAAGACTGGGAATATGTGGTCAAAATGACCATCATCATGCGTGATCTGATGATTGGAAATCCGAAGCTGAAAGAGTTGGGTTTTGCGGAAGAAGCGCTCGGTCACAATGCAATTCTGGCCGGTTTTCAGGGACAACGTCAATGGACCGACTTTATGCCAAACGGCGATTTCTCCGAAGCATTGCTCTGCTCTTCTTTCGACTGGAACGGGATTCGCGAAGCTTTTGTTTTGGCAACCGAAAACGACTCGTTAAACGGTATCGCGATGTTGTTTGGTCACTTACTGACCAACACTGCTTCTATTTTCTCAGATGTACGTACCTTCTGGAGTCCGGAAGCTGTGAAACGAGTAACGGGCTACGATCTCGAAGGTCCTGCTGCCAATGGTATTATCCACCTGATCAACTCAGGGGCTACCTGTCTGGATGCAACCGGTGAACAAACCAATGACGAAGGTCAGCCGGCAATGAAACCTTTCTGGGATATTACCGAAGAAGAAGTGTTGAAATGTCTCGACGCTACCACCTGGTATCCGGCCGATAAAGGTTATTTCCGTGGCGGAGGTTACTCTTCCAACTTCCTTTCCAAAGGAGGAATGCCGGTAACGATGCTGCGTGTGAACCGGATCAAAGGCTTGGGTCCGGTGTTGCAAATCGCCGAAGGATGGACCGTGGATCTTCCTGCTGATGTTCACAATGCCATCAACGTGCGTACCGATAAAACATGGCCGACCACCTGGTTTGCTCCGCGCCTGAATGACTCGCAACAATTTAAAGACGTGTACAGCGTGATGAACAATTGGGGCGCCAACCACGGTGCAATCAGCTACGGACACATTGGTGCCGATTTGATTACCCTGGCTTCTATACTTCGCATTCCGGTTTGCATGCATAATGTGGAAGAGGATAAAATCTTCCGTCCGGCAGCCTGGAACGCATTCGGTATGGATGCCGAAGGTTCCGACTATCGTGCTTGCCAGACTTACGGGGCGTTGTATAAATAAACATACTGCTTTTACTAATAAAATCGGAAGGTTTGGGAATGCCCGGGCCTTCCGATTGTTGTTTTAGAGGTGTTTTGTTTGTTCTAAATATCATATATGAAGTTAAATAAAAATATAATGAACATGTATTTGAAATATGAACAATGTTCATTATATTTGCACTGTTATTTAATTACTGTTTATTATGGTTGCAAACAAAGCTATTCAGGAGCAACGGATGAAAGGATATTTCATTCAGGCGACAAAAGATATCCTTAAGGGAGAAGGACTTAAGGGAGTGAGTGTGAGAAATGTTGCCCAACAGGCAGGGTATTCGTATTCAACTATTTACAACTATTTCAAAGATGTGAACGATCTTGTTTTTGTCTGTATTTCCGATTTTCAGCAAGAGTGTGCTTCATTTGTTGCCGACCAGGCGCAGTCGTCTGCTCCGGGAATCGATAGGTTGAAGAAGCTTGTGGTTGGGTATGTGAATTTTTTCGTGGAATATCCGGGCCTTTTCGAGCTTTTCTATCTGGCCAAAGTGGGCGACTTCGGACACAAGGAAGCCACGATTAATGTGATTAATAGTTCGTTGGATGCTATTTGTGAAAAGGAATGGAACTATTGTATTGCACGAGGAATGGTGAAGGCCGCAGATGTGGAACGCCTTAAAGCGCAATTGCGTTACATGGTCATCGGTTTGTTGTTGCTGTACCTGAATCGTCGTTTCCCGGCTTCATATTCTGAGTTTATGAATCAGCTCACGATTCAGATAAATGCCATTTTGGGTAGTGAAACGTCATCTGGACAAACAGCCGCTAATACAGCTCAGGGTGGGCCACTTGTACAAAACTCATTGATCTCGGTCAATATTAAATAGCCTGCTATGGAAAGAATTGAAGGGTGGAAACACGGGGAGGAGTTATCTAAAATCTTCGCGAAATGTAATATTTCAGGATCGTCTGCCGTGCTGCATGTTGCGCCGGATTATACTCTTCTGGCGTTAGCGACCAAAGGAATAGAACCCGATGTTATCTGGCAATTTGATATTGGCTTTGAGAAAACTGCAAATCAATTTTTCAGGCATAATCCGCCAACACCCGGAGAGGTGGAGAATGCCATAATGGTGGTGGAAGATGAGGTGATGCAGGTGAGTAAATTGATTCCGGCCGGAACGCATCTTTTTTCATTTGATGTCGCCGTGAAAGAAATTTATGCTCAACTTGAACCTTACCAGCAATCATCCGCTCGTCTGCTCTACCGTCACGATGTTGAAGCTATTTTCGGACGTCTGTCAACAATTATATCAGGTCGTCCGGTTTCTTCTGATACACTTCCGCAAACGGCTACATTTGCCGCCGCTCTGTTGATCCTCCGAGAAGTGATGTTTCATCTGGGGTTTGATGAAGTAACCCTGTGTGATTGACCTGCTAAAACGCAAAACGGTTGAGAGATTCTCCCAACCGTTTTTTTTGTTCTTTATTTCCCGATAATTAATTGCTTGTTTTGAAGGTTTTTGTGATTCCTCCGGAAGTGGCAGTCGCCAGATTGTCGCAGGTGCCGTCTCCATAATCAATCACAACAGTTTTGCTATTAACGGTAATCGTTAGTTTACCTTTCTGTATGTAAGGGCAAAGATTGCCGACAATTAATGGGTTATTTTCGTCAATTACCATCGAATATGTCGTGCCTTTCGTGTTCATACCTTTGGAAACTCCTTTGATAGAGAAGGTATCGTCGTAAGGAAATAGCGGTGTTCCGTTGATTTCAAGACGTTCCCTTACTCGTTCCGAACGACAGGTGATTTTTGTCAGGTCGGGTTTGGTGATGGTGTCATTGGATACTAAAGTCCAGTAAGGGTGATTCTTTGTGTTGAATCCCTTGTAAATAACAGTTTTCACTACGCCTACTTTGTTGTTGTTTACATAAAAATTCTGTGTTTTGATTGTATAGGACGCATTTGCAACCGAAAGTTTGTTGGTAATGGTAATAATCAGTTTTCCTTTGTAAACGTTGCTCCTTCTTCCTGTAAAACCGGAAGTGCCAAAGTCGATAGTGATTACTTTTGGAAAGTTCACCGAGTCAGGTTTGTCTACCGTAATGGTGATGGAGGAACTGGTAACTCCGGAGGTTTTCAAGGCCGAACTGCTGCTTTTGAATCCGGCTGAAGATAATCCGGTAAGATACTCATCAGCTTCGTTAACCATGTCATCACCGATACTTGAAACTTCTGACTCGTCGGTGGACGCAACCAGCAAGTCGGACGTAGAGGAGAGTTCTTCGATCTGAGCACAGGAAGCCATCAAACAAACTAAGCCGAAACCGGCAGCGAGAAGTGATATTAGTAAACCTTTTTTCATACGCCTTAAAATTTTTGAGGATTTGTAATAGGTGTGGATCAAACAAAGAGAATGTTTGTGATTGTTAATTCTGCAAAGATATTGGTTGTGTTTGAAAATAATTGCATCCAACAACTATTTTTTTCGGTTTTAGGGTGAATTTTTTTGAGAAGAAGGCTCTTTTAGAATAAATCTGAAAGTTTTTTGCCTAAAAGTTTAACTTTTAGCGCTTCAGGGCATTTGTTGCCAACATGACAGATCACTCCTTTTTCGATGGAGAGGGATAATGAGAGGAATTCGCCATTCAGTTCTGTTGTATGTTCCACGATGGCTTTCGGACTTTGTGCCCAGTTCCATTCCCAGGTGTTGTATCGTTCGGTTTGTAAATCATAGATACTCTCTGTTTCTTCGGAGGAGAAATGCTTGATGCCGGAGAAATATCGTTTTGAGAATTGGCTTGCAAGTTGTTGTAAAAAGCCGATAGGACCCATGTTCTTAAGCGATTCACTCTCTTGCCGGATATTGGTGACTTTGCTGCGTACTGATTTTACCGCTTTGCTTTCTGTTATGTGGGGAGATGTGAGAGCTGTTTCAAGAGCATCAAGGTTGGTATCGTAGAGCAATGTGCCGTGAAAAAGCACGTGAGTGCCGCTGCTGTGTACTGCCGTTCCGGTAATTTTTTTCTGGTTGAGATAGAGATCTTTTCTTATGCCAACCGATGTTTTGACTCCCAGAGAGGAGAGTACGGATACAATTTCAGAGAGCGGATTGTAATCTAGCGGATTGCTTGCTTTAGTTGCGATAAAGCAAAAATTGATATTTCCGCTGTCGTGATAAACAGCTCCTCCGCCCGACAAACGGCGTACTATCTGAATACTTTCCGACAGGCAATAGGGAAGATTGACCTCGGCATAGATGTTTTGGTTGCGCCCCAACACTACGCAAGGGTCGTTGATATAGAAAAACAGAACGTCACAAGGACGTTCTGTTAATAGAAATTGTTCGGATGCAAGATTGAATGACGGCGAATGAGATTCGCTGACAATGATTTGCATGATTATTTTACATTAAAAGCAATGCGTAATTCGTCAATTTCCTTGTCTCCCATCGGTTGCAGCTCGCCAACAGAGGCAGCCATTACCAATGAGTTTGCCGAGAATTCTGCCACTTCGAGGTAGTCGAAAGTGTTGAGCAATTTGTCACCGGTTACCACCACACAGTCGTTGGCTACCAGTACCACACGGTTATGGTTGAACATTTCGGCCATGCCTTCCACATCGCTGTAGAGTGAGCCGAACGGAATGGTAGGAACATCCTGCAGGAAGATCCAGCTTTCGGGAATGGTACGCACATCAAATTTCTGTCCGCTTACCGCATGTGCCATCAGGTTGACCGGTTGGGTTGAGATGATGGAGTTGATATGCGGATTCATTTGGTAGATGCGTTGGTGCAGTGCCACCGAACGGCTTGGTGTTTTACCGGCTTCTGACATGCCATTCTTTATCTGAACGAGATCGCTCGGGGTAATATCCCAACGGGCAACATCGCGCGGAGTAATCAGAAAGTCGTCATCTCTCCAGCGTACGGAAACGGTGCCGTAGGTAGAGATCATCAGGCCCTGGTCGCAGGCACGTCGAATCATTTTCACCATATCGGTACGGATGGCGCGTTCGTCCGAAGGATATTCCACATCCATAAACGGAGTGACATTTTTCGGGAACATATCGATGTATTGAGAAATCTGATCGTCGGTCAGCGTATTTACGTTGCCCAGTTTACCGGCAGCAACGATAGTGCGGCAGCAAAATTCCAGCGTTTCGAAACGTTGATAAGCGTCCATCATGTCTGTGCCGCCCAATACAACGCCGTGGTTCTCCATGATTACCGCGCGGTATTTCGGGTTTTCGAATTCTTTGGCAATTTTCTTACCAAGGTCTTCACTACCGGGACAGCCGTAAGGTGCATAGCCGATTTCACCGCAGATGAAACGAGCCTGAGGAATGATATTGGTGTTGGGTACTTTGCGGGCAATACTGAACGCAACCAGTCCCGGGGGGTGAGCGTGGATAATTGCCCGGAGTTCCGGACGAGCTTCAAAGATTGCTTTGTGGAAAGGATATTCTGACGAAGGCTTGTGCGGACCGACAATGGTTCCGTCTTTTTTGACACACATAATGTCTTTGGTTGTCAACGATCCCTTGTCAACGCCCGAAGGTGTGATCCAGATATCACCGTTGTCATCTCTGATCGAGATGTTTCCACCCGAGGTGGTGGTCATGCCACTCCGGTAAATACGTCCGATAATCACATTGATCTGTTCTACCGGATGCATTAAGTTTACATCTAATTGGTTCATCTTTAAAAATTATATAGTTAAAACACACATTGAAGTGATACTTTCCTGATGAAGCAGGAATTGGTTCCTGCTCGTTTTTTTTATTGCCTTTTTCTTCGATATTTTTCGTTTGTGAGTAAAAAATATCTCGTCTGCTTGCCGTCTATTTTGAGTAATTGCTTAATAAATAGCTTTCTGCCTCCACAGACCAAAGCCCTTTGTTTTTCTTGCAAATATCGGCTAAATTTTTCAAAACCGGGTCTGTTTTTCCTTTTTCTTCGAACTCGGAGATGGCTGTTAACGGAAAATTAATATGGGTGTAGATCAACTTTTTCCCTCCCGGAATTTCAGGCAGGTGATTGGTGGCTTCTGCCACGGCATCCAATCCTCCGATATGGGTCACCAATCCCGCCGGATCGAGCCCTTTCGACATCATTTCCAACGCTTCCACCATATCGGCAGTATTGCCTCCGCTGGTTCCCACCACGTGGGTGTAGGCATAGTGAACGTTGTAGAAGTTGAACGAGGCACTGAAGGTCGGATCGCCCGGGCCTGCAAAGAAGTTGAGGCACCCATCAAACGCCAGAATGGCATCGCCCTGTTCTACTACCGGTTTTACGGGAGCAAACACGAACACGTCGTCGTAGCCGGTTCCGCCACTGATAGCCTTGAGTTCTTCCACCGGATTTTTCATTTTGCCGGTGTTGATATAACGCAGGTCGATGCCGCGCGATTGAGCGAATTCAATTGGAAGTATCGTTGCCGCGCGGTCGAGGCGGGTCTGGTCGACATCGGTCACAACTACCAGCGATGGCTTGCGGTCTTCGCGACGAAGCACGTAGTTGATGGCTGCCAGTCCCATCGGGCCTACACCCGCCAAAATGGCCATTTTGCCACCCTCCACGATTTCCATCTTGTGTACGTAGCTGCCCGGTGTGGTGTGGTAGTTAGCATGCATGGCGCCGATGACGCACGAAAGCGGTTCTGCCAGCGAAGCAGGATAATACCCTTCGCCTTTGTAGGCCAGCAGGCAATTTTTCTCCATCACTTCGTTGGGAATGATGACGTAAGTAGCATCGCCGCCGATGTGCTGATAACTGTAACCCGGAGCACTCAAAACGCCAACGGGTCCGTCTTCGTAGTACAAAGCGGGCTGAATGGAAAATTTGTCGCCGGCTTTGAATTTGTCGGCCCATTTTGCGCCGACTTCCACCAACTCTCCGGCAAACTCGTGGCCGATAATGATGGGGTTCTCGGCAACGTCATCGGGCACACGCTTGTGATCCGTTCCCTGGCTCGAAGCCTTATAGGACGACATGCAAAGAGAGTCGGAAACTACCTTTGCCA
Organism: Paludibacter jiangxiensis; assembly: GCF_001618385.1. Lineage (NCBI taxonomy): Bacteria > Pseudomonadati > Bacteroidota > Bacteroidia > Bacteroidales > Paludibacteraceae > Paludibacter > Paludibacter jiangxiensis. The sequence goes on from NZ_BDCR01000002.1 coordinate 48,479, forward strand.
ATATCTCATTCTCTTTTATCTGCGGCAACTCAAACTCTTCCAAACGAAGATCTTTTTTGCCATATAGTCGTACTGCTTTTGTTTTCATAAGATAGAGAAGCCCCCTAAATCCCCCTCAAGGGGGACTTAAGAATCGGCTGTTAGGATTGTTTTTTTAATAAATTGGATTACAATCTAATGCAGAGTTTATGGGTGTAAAATCGAAATTAAAATAATTACTAATATTCTTGACAAGTTGTTGAAACCAAATAGGAGAAGAAGGCGCTACGTAAATATTTTCAATTAAATTATTGATGTTTACTTCGATTTTTAATCCATCTTCATTTATTCTTATATTGTCATTCACGATAGCTCTCAATTCTTGTTCGTAAGAATAATAGCTCTTCTTGTGCAACATCCTATCTAAATAAGTGCCCCAGTCACCATTCCCGTCATATTTAACAGTTGATAAATAGATATTATCATTTACTTCATTAAGACATTTGTAAAGTTTGGAGTAGGTTGTTTGTAATGCAATGCCATTTTGTGAATTTAAATAGATTTTCCACATTGCATAAGACTCATTCTCATTTATATGCCAACAGTTTACAAAAAATGTCTTCTTTATTTCTTTTCCAAATTGAGTCCATAAAGTTTGACCATCATGACCACATTGAGAATTTCTTTCTGTAACATCTTGTGCTGAAATTGTGCCCTCGAACGAATCTCCAAAACGATCACTTCTTGTGAAATACAAAGTTTTATTCATAATAAAATCGATAAACTTTGTAAAGTCCATGTATTTCCAAATTTTGATTTCTTGATTCTCGGGCGAAAAACAATATTCATGTGGTTCAATCATAGTGAATTAGTTTTTTTGTTGTAAATAGTATGAATTTAAACAACCTTATATAATGCAGACTTATAAGTCCCCCTTGAGGGGGATTTAGGGGGCCTTTAGCTCAGCATTACCTGTCCTCCTGTGATCGGCAAGGCCTGCCCGGTTTCGCCACACTGTTCCATCAGGTAGAGCGCACCTTTGGTAACATCTTCGGGTGAACACCCTTTCTGCATCGGAACTTGTGCCAGATAGAAGTTCTTTACATCTTCTATCGTTTTTGCACCGGGAACTTTGCCAGCACGCAAATATTGCACAAACAAACCGTTGTCAGGATCGCTCCAGAGCGGACCTTCATAGAAATTACCCGGACAAATGGAGTTCACCTTGATGCGGAAGGGAGCCAATTCCAATGCAAATGACTGGGTAAGCCCCACACCGCCGAATTTTCCACCGGCATAGGCGAAGTTGGCCTTGCTGCCGCGCAATCCCGATTTGGAATTGATCTGGATAATGTCGGCGTAATAGTCTGCCGAAGCGTATTTGGTCTGCAATTTCATTATGCGGCTTACTACCTTCGTGCAATAGAAGTAAGCGTTGTAGTTGATCTTGGTCACAAACTCGAAGTTTTCCGGTGTCATGTCGTCCAGACTTCCGGCGCGAAGAACTCCGGCATTGCTCACGAAGCAGTCGATGGCTCCGAAGTTGCAAATGGTTTCGTGCACCAGATTTTCAATGCTCGGTATCTCACTTACGTTGGTTTTTACGAAGATAGCCCGGTTGCTTTTGACCAATTTATTGAAACGTTCCATTGTTGCCATTCCGACGGTGTCGTTCATGTCGGCCACCACGATGTTGGCGCCTTCCTGCAACAGGCAACGGGCAATTCCTTCGCCGAATCCCTGGGCAGCGCCGGTGACGATGATGGTTTTGTTTTCGGCACGACCTTTCGCGCTTCCAGCCGCCACGCTACGACGGTAGTTTTCTACTTCCCAGTTGTCGATAAAGTCGATCTGAGCCTGCGTCATCGGGTGCGGACCGCCGAATGAACCGGCAATCCATGCAATTTTCATCGCATCTTCGAAAACGTCGAGAATAATGTCGCACTGCGCGGCATTATCGCCTACAGCTACCAATCCGATTCCTTGTATCAAAAGGACTTTGGGCAGGTAACCGAACCTTTCTTTGAAGGCGGAAATAGCTTTGGTGGCTTCTGCAAGCACGGCTTCCGGCTCTTCTTCGTTGATGAAAATATAGTTCGATTTGCAATAGACAATGGCATCGGGCGTAAACGGACGGGTAATCTTGGTTTGGTTTTCGGGGCTGTCGTAAAAGTATTTTATCAGTTCGTTTTTGCGGACTTTCAATGTCTTTAACCCCTCTTTCGAGAGCATCATGCGGATACCCGGCAAAATTTGTTCGGTACAGCTACAGGTGGCCCGTGCTTCGGTCGGAACCGGAGCCTGGATCGCTTTTTCGAGCTTGTCTAAAATTTTCGTGTAAAGCACCTTGATCTCTTCAATGCTGTTGGCACCCACAAAAATGCCATGATTTTGCAGCCAGATAATGGCTGGTTCGGCACCACCGTCTTCTTCGCGGAAAGCCTTGATAGCGTCTTCCACTTTTTTGAAAAGTACGTAGCCGGGATCGGTGTATTCGATATATAAAGCCTTTTCTCCAAATATTCTTTTCAGGTCGCTTTCGGCATTTTGCGAGCACATCAAACCGTTGACGGTAGTCGGATGGAGATGCACTACGAAAGCATAATCGATGGCATTGTGCATGGATGTCTCTACCGAAGGACGTTTTCCTTTGGTCAGGGTAGCTGCGGCAAGGTCGTTTTTTACCTCTTCCTCTCGTTTGGCAGCGTTGTCGCTGTATTTTTTGTCGGACATCACGGCTAGTTTGGCTCTGTCGAGTATGGCAAAACCCTCTTCGGTGATGGTTGCCAGAGAGGAACCGCTGGCTTTGACCCAAATCATCTCCTCATTTTTATAGGAAGTGTTTCCTCCTCCGGCAATTACAAATCGACTGTCGCGACCATAAAATTGCGATATTTCAATAAGTTGTTCTATTTCTTTCATTTTCTATCTGTTTTTGCCACAAGACACCAAGTATGTTGCGTGTTTTTTGTTCTTGGAACCTTAGGCGCAATATATACAGGCTAAACTGCATTATTGTTTTTGATGCTTTACCTGCTTCATTAACCGCACTGAGCATTGTTCTCTTCTTCGGAATATTTATAGATTTTGAAATCAATATTCATATCCTCTGATTCTGGTGCGCCGGCATTGGTTATCAGCTGATCTCCCAGTTTTATGAATTCGTCACGATGTTCGATGTCAGCAACTCCTTCTTCATTTACGTAGCCTTTTAATCCTTGTTTTACAAGGTGTTGATGGGCAGCTATCACGCAGGCACCCTGATAATTGATCTGTTGCAGTTTTTTGCTCAATGGCGTTTTGCTGCGCGAGGTCAGGGTGATTGGTTCCATGGCAGGCGTGTTGTGTTCCGTTCCGAAGGTGATTACAAAACCTTTGTCGTGGAGATAGCCTGCGTAAATCTCCAGTGCATCCATCGTGTTGCGGGTGGTGATAAATTCCGCCGAATAAAAACCACGTTCCTGTAATGTCTTTGCCGCTTTTTTTAGGTCACCTTCAAAGTCGGTAAAAATGCCCTTCGGATCGTCTGCCAGAAAGGGATAGGTGGGAATGCCACCGGCCTTCAGGATGATTTGCCGTACCGTTTCCATCGGTAAAAAGGCTTTCGGGTCTTCGGGAACAAATGCCGCACCACCCGCTTTCAGCAGGTTGCCACGTATTTCATTCTCAACGGCTGCATGATTAGATACGGTTGCTTTCACGGCCTTACCACCGAACAGTTTTTCAAACAGCGCTTTGATCTCTTCTTCCGAACGGTTCTCATACACTTTCAACCGCAAGGCTTTGGCCAAATGGCGTTCGCGAACGGAACCTTCGGTCAACTCTTGTTTGATGGTTGCAAAGTCGAGCGTGAATCCGGCATCACTAGCTTTCAATAACTCGTTTACTTTTCCGCACATGGCCTCTACTTGTGCGTTGGCTTCGGCTCTGACCGCTGCCAGTTGCGAAGCGTATGGCTCTTCCAGTTTGAATGGGAACGAAAGGCCTTTCCCGCTTAGGTATGTACGTCCCGGATTGCCCGGATCGTTTACCCTGAGACCGGCTTTTTGGTCTTCCTCATTCAGACTGATGAATTCGATGTTGAAAAGAGGATAGAGACCGCGTTTTTTACATCCTTCCGCCCATGCAGAGTAGCCGTCAGTGGTGTAGAAATCATTGATTCCAACTACTTTCACACCTTCTTCTTTTGCCATGTCTAATGCCTGATCAATCGATTCGAAGGCACTGAATGAATATGGCGTATGTAAATGTGCATTGACTTTCAATGTCATGTTGTGTTGTTTTCAGGTTAGAAATAAAGGCATTTTGCACACGGAATCCACGAATTTTACAGAATTACAGATTGGAAGGTTAGCTCGTGTTTTTCCGTTTTTTTTCTGTGTGTTCCGTGTGCGGAATTTACGAATCAGATTCCCAGCTTGGCACGACGGATTTGCTCAACTTCGGTGAAGTTGGCAAAAGGTACGTGTCTGGGCAGGGGAACAATTTTTTCGTGAATGGCGTCGATGATGGTTTCCGGTTGCGGAAAGAATGCGTATTCCAACTCGTAAGCCGGTGTGATCCAGTTTCGTGAACCAACTACAACGGGTGGCGCGTCCAGATAATCGAATGCCAGTTCGGAAATATTTTGAGCTATGTCGTTGAGGAATGAACCGCGTTGGGTGGCGTCGCTCGAAAGAACGATTTTGCCGGTTTTCTTTACCGATTCGATCACTTTTTCGTAGTTGAACGGAGAGAGCGAACGGGCATCGATCACTTCGGCGCTCATGCCGTATTTTTCTTCCAGTATTTTAGCAGCATCCAAAGCACGGTACAAGGTAGCACCGATGGTCAGGATGGTGATGTCTTTTCCTTCACGTTTAATGTCGGGTTCTCCGAACGGAATTTCATAGTATTCTTCAGGTACTCCTTCCGAGTGGAACTGTTCGCCGATTTCGTAAATACGTTGACTTTCAAAGAAAATGACCGGGTCAGTGCCGTGCAATGCGGTATTCATTAAACCTTTTGCATCATACGGAGTAACCGGGAAGCAAACTTTTAAGCCCGGAATATGAGCCACCAGAGATGTCCAGTCCTGTGAGTGTTGTGCGCCATATTTTGAACCGACGGAAACGCGTACCACTACCGGCATTTTCAGAATGTTGCCACTCATAGCCTGCCATTTGGGCAACTGGTTGAACACTTCGTCGCCGCAACGGCCAAGGAAGTCGCAGTACATGATTTCGGGAATCACACGGCCGCCACACATGGCGTAACCGATAGCAGTGCCCACAATCGAAGCTTCAGAAATGGGTGAGTTGAACAGACGATGATAAGGAAGCGCTTCTGTCAAACCACGATATACGGCGAAAGCTCCACCCCAGTCACGGTTTTCTTCACCATAAGCGACCAAAGTAGGATCGGTATAGAACCGATGGGCAATGGCTTCGAACAGACCGTCGCGCAGTTGGTACTGTTTCATTTTTGAGACAGGATTGCCCTCTTTGTCTTTGATGTAACGCACTTTTCCGGCAATCTGTTTGGCGCGTGGATTTTCGCTCAGCGGATGGTTTACCTCTGGTGTTGCATCCGAGAAAGCATCCACTGTTTGGTTAGAGAACATCATTTCGCCCAACAATTCGGGATTTTTGCGCAAATCCATGCGGGGAGAAATCTCTTCGTCGATGGCTAATTTGAAAACATCGACCATGCTCTCTTTTATGCCGGTTTGTATTTTGTCCAGATCTCCTTGGGTAGCCACTTTGGCATCAATTAGTTTCTTGCCGAAAGTTGCAATACAGTCGAACTGTTCCCACAGCTCCATCTCTTCTTTTGAACGATACGATGAGGCGTCGGAAGGAGAGTGGCCGCTGTAACGGTAAGTGACCACGTCAAGCAGCACCGGACCGCCCTTTTCCTTGTCGAGAATTTCGCGTTTACGACGGTAAGCGTCGATCACGGCTAGCGGATTGTAACCGTCCACACGTTCGGCATGCATCTGTTCGGGATTCACACCGGCGCCGATGCGGGCTGCAAAGTCGTAGCCCATGGTTTCTCCGCGGGTCTGGCCGCCCATACCGTACTGGTTGTTCATGATATTGATGACCACCGGCAGGCCGCCTTTCATGTCGTCGCCCCACAGTTGTTTGAATTGATCCATGGCAGCAAACATCAGGCCTTCCCAAACCGGACCGCAGGCCATAGAGGCATCACCGATGTTGGCCACTACGATGCCTGGTTTGCGGTTTACTTTTTTGTAGAGCGCCGCACCCACGGCAATATCGCCGCTACCACCTACGATAGCATTGTTGGGATAGATACCGAAAGGAAGGAAGAACGCGTGCATACTTCCACCCAAGCCTTTGTTGAAGCCGGTTTCGCGAGCGAAAATTTCGGCCATTATCCCGTAAAGAAGGAAGCGTTTTGCCAAATCTTTTGCCGATCCGTTGAAGTTTTTCTTCACGATTCCATAAGCAGTTCCCCCGAAGAAATCTTCCATGATTTTGGTCAGGGTAGCGTCATCCAATTGCTGAATGGAACGAAGGCCTTTTGCCAGAATTTCGCCGTGGCTACGGTGCGACCCGAAAATAAAGTCTTCGATGGTCAGCGTGTAAGCCATCCCGACAGCTGCTGCTTCCTGCCCCGCAGAAAGGTGAGCCGGGCCGGGATTGTTGTACGAAATTCCGCTGTAAGCGCCGGTAGTTTTTACCAGGTTTAACATGGTCTCGAATTCGCGGATCATGGCCATATCGTGATAGATATGCAACAGATCTTCTGTTGAAAAATTCTTGCTTTTCAGCTCGTCCTGAATCGTTTTGTTGTATTGGTTAACAGGAATGGGTTTGAAGGTAATTTCGCCTGCCTCAAAAAGAGGAGCAGGATCGACAAATAAACTTTTAGGCATGGTATTTTAAGTTAGGATTATTTGATTGGTCGAATGTGTGTTTGTTATAAAGTTTAATGTTCAAAGTTTGAATTTGGTTCCTTTCATGTCTGTTTGATTCAGATATTGCATGAAACTACTGATCATTCTGCTGGCTTCTTCGGCTAACCTGAACGTACTGTCAAACTCTTCTTTTGTGATATAATTGTTATCCAATGCCCGATATAATTGCGATCGGGTTTCTCCTGAAGAGCCTTTTGCTATGGATAAAAATTGAATGAATTCACGATTGCCATTCCGTTCAAAGCCTTCTGCAATATTATCCATCACAGAACCTGAAGAGCCTTTGATTTGCCCAATCAGGCGGTAATCACGAGAAAAAGATTCTTTTTGTGTCAAAAGATGAATTTGTTTGCATAGCTCGCGTGCCGTTTGCCATGCTTTTATATCTTCAAACCTTTCAATTTTTGCCATAACCTTAAACTTTGAACTTGAAACTTTAAAACTCAAACGCAGTTTCTTTAAAAATTTCGCTTACAGTCGGGTGGGGAAATACCACCTCTTTCAGCTCTTTGAGTGTCAGTTCGGCTTCGATGGCCATGCAGGCGCCGTAAATCATTTCACTGGAGGGGTTGCCCAGCATGTGAACGCCGAGAACTTCTCCGTGCTTTTCGCCGACGATCACTTTGCACAGGCCGCTGCCTCCTTCGTTTTCAGCAACAAAACGTCCGGCATAAGCCATCGGTAGTTTGGCTACTTTTACGGCAATGTTTTTGGCTTTGGCTGCTTCTTCGGTGAGGCCAACACCCGAAATTTCAGGGTTGGTATACACTACGCCCGGAATAGCATTGTAGCGCATCACATCTTTCCCTCCGGTCAGGTTGTTCACCACCACTTCTCCTTCGCGACTGGCAGTATGTGCTAAGAGTGAAAATCCGGTAACGTCGCCTGCGGCAAAAACATTCGGAATGTTGGTACGCATCTTTTCGTCCACTTTGATGCCGCCTTTGAGAAGTTCGACACCCAAATTTTCGAGGCCGAAACCCTGTGTCACGGCACGGCGACCAACGCTCACCAGAATCTTATCGCCACTGACGGTAAAGGTTTGTCCGTCCTTCTCGTAGCTTACTTCGGTGCCGTTGACGGCGGTTACTTTTGCCGAAAGATTGAATTCGATGCCCTTTTTGGCGTACATCTCGCGGAGTAGGACGCTCATTTCAGTGTCCATTCCGGTCAGGATTTCGGGCAGCATTTCAATAACAGTTACTTTGGTGCCGAGGCTGTTGAAGAAGCTGGCAAATTCCATTCCTATAACGCCTCCGCCGATGATAACCAACGAGGCCGGTTGCTCTTTCAATGCAAGGATTTCACGGTTGGTCAGGATGACGTCACCCGATTCTTTCAATCCGGGAATGGGAGGAACAAATGCTTCGGAACCGGTACATATCAAAAGGTTTTTGGCCAAAAAGGCGTTTTCTCCGCTGGTGATTTCAATACCTTCGGCCGAACGTCCTTTGATGAAAGCATCGCCTTTGACAACCTCTACGTGATGCGCTTTCATTTTTGCACCGACGCCGGCAACCAGTTTGCGAACCACTTTGTTTTTGCGGGCCATCATTTTGCCAAAGTCGAAACTCACGTTTTCGACAAACACTCCGTACTTGTCGCCATGAACGGCGTTGTCGTAAGTTTTTGCGCTATATAATAAAGTCTTGGTGGGGATGCAACCTTCATTGAGGCATACTCCGCCCAGATCTTTCTTTTCAAACAGTACTACTGAGAGGCCTTTTGCACCTGCACGTTCTGCGGCTACATATCCTGCAGGGCCGCCACCGATAATTGCTAAATCAAACATTTCCATTTACGATTTAAAGATTTTCAAATTAAATTTCAAATTCAAGGTTTTCAATCTCAATGGCAATTTGTTTGAGGAAGCGGGTTGCTTCGCCACCATCCAGAGCGCGGTGATCGTAGGTGAGGCTTAGTCCGATAAAAGGAACAAAGCCGTAAGCGCCGTTACCCAGATCTTTCGGTCGCGGAACAATGGTGTTGACGCCCAGAATAGCTGCCTGCGGCAGATTGATTACCGGGGTAAAGATCTCCACTCCGTAGTTGCCGAGATTTGAAATCGTAAAGGTAGCAGCTTCCGACGAAAGTAAATCGGGGTCGATGCTCCCTTTTTTACAGGCGTTGGCAATTTCTTTGAATTGGTTGGAAAGGCCCTGAATAGAAAGATCATCGGCATTCTTAACTACCGGGACCATCAGACCACGATCGGTATCAACCGCTAGGGCAAGGTGTATTTTGTTGAAATATTTAATGCTGTCGCCAAGGAAATGGGTGTTGACTTGCGGGAACTTTTTCAATGCTTTGATCACGGCAAACCCTACCATGTCGTTCAATGTGATATTGGTTGGATAGCCTTTCTCCATTGCTTTTTTTACCTTTTCGCGCAGTTCGAGGATGCGGCGGGCATCAGCTCCTAAATGGTGGGTGAGCTGAGCCGAGTTCTGCAACGAAGCATGCATTGCTTTGGCAATGATCTTGCGCATGTTGGTAACCGGTTTAACTTCAAAGTCGGCTCCGTATACTGGATTTTTCGCGGCTGACAAATCTTTGGCAGTGACGCTTCCTCCCAATCCCGTGCCTTCTGTAGCTGTTGCGCCTGTTGCTTTGGCTTCGGCTTTTGCCAGCGGAGTCAGTTTCGGACGGTTTTCAATGGCGGACTGAACGTCACGCTCGATGATGCGTCCTTTGGGACCGGAACCCTGAATGTCACCTGTAGAAACGGCCTCTTTTTCTGCCAGATGTTTGGCGCGCGGAGAAATCGCCCCACTGGTTGAGCTTGAAACCACTGCAGTTGGAGTTGATGCTGTTGCTGAGGAAGCAGTCGCTTGAACTTCGGGTTCTTGATTCTTGGCTCTTGGCTCTTGAGTCTCGGATGTTGATCTTCCTCCCGGGCGGAACTCCTCTGCCGACTCCCCGGCTTGTCCGATCACCAACACATTGGTTAGTACAGGAACTTCGTCGCCGTCGCCGAAAAAAATGTCGAGAACAATCCCGTCAGCCGGAGCAACTTCTTCGAACGAGGCTTTGTCTGTTTCGTATGCAAAAAGGAGTTCGCCTTGCTTGACGCTGTCTCCTTTTTTTTTGTTGAACTGCGTGATGATGCAGCTTTCAACCGATTGCCCTTGCTTGGGCATAATTACTACTGTTGCCATGAATATTGGAAATAAGATGTAGCCCTCAATTCGGGGCGGTTATACTATAAAAGGTTGTGTGTTGTTTCGTATTTGTGACGACGCTTATCGTCTGTCGAATACAAAGGTACAACTATTACATATATGTACAAGTTATTTTTAAATCAAATAATAACTCTGAATATCAGTGTTTAATAATTATTTGTATGCATAAAAATATATATTTGTACGTACAAGTTGGCTAAAAAAAGTTTTGTCGTATTGATGATAATACCTACCTTTGGACTGTAATTCATAAAATGCTTTTTTCTTGACTCAATGGCAGAACTTCCTGAACATAAAAAACTATATGAAGCGCTTCGAAGGCTGATAAGTGACGGCGTGTATGCTGAAGGTGATTTACTTCCTTCGGAGAATGAACTGAGTTCAGTGCATGGTGTGGCGCGCCATACGGTTCGAAAAGCGCTGGATCGTCTGGTGGTGGATGGCTATATTCTGAAACATCAGGGGAAGGGTAGCGTTGTGAAAGGAGTGCCAAAGGGTATCGGTATTCTGTCGTTGATGAGTACGACGTCGGCCGTGGGCGATAACATTCTGACGACGAAAATTATCGGTCGGCCGGAAGTGAGAGCCTGGAAAGAGGCGTTTACTTTTGAGTTGAGCGATGTGGAAAAAGAGGTCGGTTGTATTTATTTCGAACGGCTGCGGTCGCTCAACGGGAAGCCGGTGTTTTATGATATTACCATGTTGCCAAATCTGAATTTTCCCCGTTTTACTTCATTGAATCTGGAAAATAAATCGTTGTTTGATGTGTTGCGTACCAAATATCAGATAGAGGTTACGGGTGGCGTGCAGCAAATCTTTGCTATTAAGGCGGATGCAAAATTGCAGGAGCATTTTCGCGTGAGACCCGGGCATCCTGTGTTGCGCTTGAATCGTAAGCTGAACACGAATAAAATGGGAGTCTATATTTATAGTCAGGTTTTCTGTATAACCGATGAACTTGGCTTGTCCGGTACTTTTTAATTCGCTTGATGCATTTCTGCCTTCTTTCCTGTGAGGAATTAAAATAAATTTTTTCGAGAAACGAAGTATGTTCTGAAATTTTATCCTTATCTTCGTGCTCGAACACGGTAAATGTGCTTGCGGTGCTAATGCATTGATAATTAGAATCTAATTATAATACCAAATAATACAAACAGAATACGTATGAAAGCTTTCATGGACAAAGACTTCATGCTCGACAACGAAACAGCGCAACAACTGTATCATGAGCATGCGGCTAAAATGCCGATTATTGACTATCACTGTCACCTTAACCCTGAATTTATTGCGAAAGACCGCCAGTTTGATAACCTGGGCCAAATTTGGCTCGAAGGCGACCACTACAAATGGCGTGCTATGCGTACCAACGGTATTGAAGAACGCTTCTGCACCGGAAAAGATACTACCGACTGGGAAAAATTTGAAAAATGGGCAGCTACGGTTCCTTACACCATGCGTAACCCGCTTTACCACTGGACTCACCTCGAACTCCGTTCGGTTTTCGGTGTCAACACGCTGCTTAAACCCGAAACTGCCAAAGAAATCTTCGACGAATGTACTGCTAAGCTGCGTACTCCCGAGTTTTCTGCACGTGGCCTGATGAAACGCTGCAACGTAAAGGTTGTTTGTACCACCGATGATCCTGTTGATTCTCTCGAATATCATATTGCTCTGAAAAACGAAGGCTTTGAAGTGAAAGTTCTTCCTACCTGGCGTCCTGACAAAGCAATGGCAGTAGAGAGCCCTGCTAATTTCCGTGCTTATATCGAAAAGCTGGCTGCTGTTTCCGGAGTTTCTATCTCCAAATTTGCCGATGTAATCGAAGCGTTGCGCGTACGCCATAAATTCTTCGAATCGGTAGGCTGTAAACTGAGCGACCACGGTATCGAAGAATTCTATGCCGAAGATTATACTCAGGCCGAAATCGATGCCATCTTCAACAAAGTGTATGGTGGCAAAGAGTTGACCAAAGAAGAAATTGTAAAATTCAAATCGGCAATGTTGGTTGAATTTGCGGTGATGGATTGGGAAACAGGTTGGACACAACAATTCCACTACGGTGCAATTCGTGATAACAACAGCCGTTTGTTCAAAAGTTTAGGTGCTGATACCGGTTTCGATTCAATCGGTGACTTTACAGTTGCCAAAGCGATGTCGAAATTCCTCAATCGTCTTGATACTGACAACAAGCTGGCCAAAACAATCCTATACAACCTCAATCCACGCGACAACGATTTGATTACTACCATGATCGGCAATTTCCAGGATGGTAGTGTTGCCGGTAAAATTCAGTTCGGTTCAGGCTGGTGGTTCCTCGATCAGGAAATCGGCATGACTGCTCAAATGAACTCACTCTCCGTTTTAGGTCTGTTGAGCCGTTTCGTAGGTATGCTGACCGACTCCCGCAGCTTCCTTTCTTACCCTCGTCACGAATATTTCCGTCGTATCCTGTGTAACCTCATTGGTACAGACGTAGAAAAAGGTAAGTTACCGGCAAGCGAACTGGCATTTTTGGGTCAGATGGTAGAAGATATCAGCTACAACAACGCTAATAACTTCTTCAAATTCTGATTTATCGCTGAAAGCAATGTAAAGAAACTGTAAGCATTCAAAAGCTGAACAATTCTAATAATGTGATGGTTCTTTGTAACAATCTGTTATTGCTTAATTGGGAAAAAAGCAGTTTCTTTGCATTCGCAAAATTGGCAGACCAATTTAATCAAATACACAATCAATACAATGAGTAAGAAAATTGTAACTTTTGGAGAGATTATGCTTCGTTTGGCCACTCCGGGCTACGAACGTTTTTGTCAGGCAACACACCTCAATTCTACTTTTGGTGGTGGAGAAGCTAATGTTGCCGTATCTTTGGCTAACTACGGAATGGACGCTCAGTTCGTTACCCGTTTGCCTAAAAATGACATCGCAGAGTGGTGTTTAAGCGAATTGCACAAGTATGGCGTTAAAACCGATAATGTAGTGCGTGGTGGTGACCGTGTAGGTATCTATTTCCTCGAAACCGGTGCTGTGGCACGTGCAAGCAAAGTGGTTTACGACCGTGCTCACTCTTCAATTGCCGAAGTTACCCCGGGTATGATTAACTGGGAAGAGGTATTGAAAGGTGCCGACTGGTTCCACTGGACAGGCATCACTCCGGCTCTTTCGCAGGGTGCTGCCGATGCTTGCCTAGAAGCTATCAAAGTGGCCAACAAATTAGGCGTTCCCGTTTCATGTGACCTGAACTACCGTAAGAACCTCTGGAAATACGGCAAAACAGCATCGGAAGTTATGCCTGCATTGGTTGAAGGTTGCGACGTTATCCTTGGTAACGAAGAAGATGCAGAAAAAGTATTCGGTATCAAACCCGAAGGTTTTGATGTAGAACACACAGGTGGCGAGGTAAATGCAGCTGAATTCGAATCGGTTTGTACTCAAATGATGGCTAAATTTCCACGTGCTAAAAAAGTGATTATCACATTGCGTGGCTCTATCAATGCCAACCACAACACATGGAGAGGTTGCTTGTATTCTGAAGGTTCTCTGAAAGTATCCAAAGATTACGATATCACTCACATCGTTGACCGCGTAGGTGGTGGCGATTCGTTCATGGGTGGTTTGATCTACGGTTTGCTGACTTACACAAACGACGATCAGAAAGCACTTGAATTTGCAGTAGCAGCATCTTGCCTGAAACATACTATCTATGGCGACTTCAACCTGGTTACTGTTCCTGAAGTAGAAAACCTGATGAAAGGTGACGGCTCGGGACGTGTTTCAAGATAATTGACCATTTTTATTGACTATTCGTCTGAGTAAAAACAATGACTGAGATACGAGGAGTCAATCGTAAATTGTAAATGAATAAATCGTAAATACTATTATGGCAAGATTTTCAAAAATACAGGTTTTGGCTGCTATGAAAGAAACCGGCATGGTTCCGGTATTCTACAATAAGGATATTGAAGTGGCTAAAAACGTGCTCAAAGCATGTTATGAAGGTGGCGTTCGCGCTTTCGAATTTACAAACCGTGGCGACTTTGCTCACGAAGTATTTCGTGATTTGGTGAAGTTTGCTGCTGTAGAATGTCCCGAAATGATTTTGGGTATCGGTTCTATCGTAGATGCTCCTGCGGCAACGTTGTATATTCAGATGGGCGCTAACTTTATCGTGGGTCCGCTGTTCAATCCCGATGTGGCAAAAGTGGCAAACCGCCGTTTGGTACCGTACACTCCGGGTTGTGGCTCTGTGTCAGAAGTTGGTTTCGCTCAGGAACTGGGTTGTGACCTTTGTAAAGTATTCCCCGGCGATGTGTTGGGTACTAGCTTCGTAAAAGGTTTGAAAGCTCCGATGCCCTGGTCGCAACTGATGGTGACCGGCGGTGTAAAACCGGAAGAAGGAAACCTGAAAGGTTGGTTTGATGCAGGTGTTACCTGTGTAGGCATGGGATCAAATCTGTTTCCGGCCGATTTGATCAAAGCTCAGGATTGGGCTGGTATTACCAAACTTTGCAGCGATGCTTTGGCAATCATTAAAAAAGTTCGCAAATAATATTCTAAGCGGAAAGTGGTACTCCCATTTTCCGCTTTCACCTTTATACTTAAATCTATAAACAATTATGACTTCAGTTACTGAAAAAGTTGGAAAATACAGGTGGACGATTGCTGCTTTGCTTCTTTTTGCCACGACTGTGAACTACATGGACAGAAATGTGATCGGGTTCCTGAAAGATTATTTCTGCTCTCCTGAAGGATTTGGATGGAGTTCGACAGAATTCTCTACCCTTACTTCTGTCTTTACAGCATTCTACGCCGGTTTTACGCTGGTGGCAGGATGGATTATCGATAAAATCGGAACGAAAGTAGGCCTTGCAATTTCGCTGGTGGTGTGGTCAGTTGCCGGTATCGCAAGTTCTTTGATGGGTAAATCGCTTATTGCACATAGCATTGCACGAAGCATTTTCGGAGCAGGCGAAGCTGGAAACTTTCCGGCATCCATTAAAACAGTAGCTGAATGGTTCCCTAAAAAAGAGAGAGCACTTGCAACCGGGGTTTTTAACTCGGGATCTAATATCGGTGCTATGATTTGTGCTATTTTCGTTCCATGGTGTTTGCTCACCTGGGCAAGCGGCTCCGAGTTTCTCGGAAGCCTGCATGGATGGCAAATGGCTTTTATCATTACCGGTGTAATTGGTTTCCTTTGGCTGATTTTCTGGAGTATTTTCTATTCTACTCCTAAAAAGATGCTGGAAAAAGGGAAACTCGGACAGGCAGAATACGATTATATTCACAGCGACAAAGACGAACCAAAAGAAGACGATGACGCAGCTAACCATGGTCAGAAAATTTCATGGGGTAAAATGCTCGGATACCGTCAGACCTGGTCGTTTGTAGTTGGTAAGTTCCTGACCGATGGTATCTGGTGGTTCCTTTTGTTCTGGTTGCCAACTTACGTCAAACAACAGTTCTGCGTAGGTTTGAGCCCGGCAGAAACAGCTCAGCGTGTAATGATATCCAACTTTGTTGTGTTCGGTATTGCTATCATCGGTTCTGTTTACGGAGGTTCTATTCCAATGTCGTTTATGAACAAAGGATGGGCGGCATACAAAGCCCGTATGACTTCGATGTTGCTGATTGCTGTCGCTCCGTTGTCGTTGCTGCTTACTCAAACGATGGCCGGTTTCGGTATCGTTTACGGCATTGCCATTATTTGTATTGCAGGAGCTGCTCACCAGGCCTGGTCGGCTAACCTGTTTACAACTGTTTCTGATATGTTCCCGAAAAAAGCAGTTGGTACTGTAACCGGTATCGGTGCAGCATTTGGTGGTTTGGGCGGTGTTGCCGTTCAACAAATCGCAGGTCGCCTGGAAGACCATTATCGCGCCATTGGCGTTGGTTTGGCCAAGGCACAGGGTTTGATTCAGGAAACAGCTCAGATTCCGCTCGACAAAATCAAGATCGACAACCTGAAAGAAGTGGTTGTTAGTCCTCAGGCACTGGATCATGCAAAAGAATTGATCTCTTCTAATGTTTCTACAGCCTACGGAATTATGTTCGGAGTGTGTGCGTTTGCTTACCTGCTCGCTTTCCTGTGCATGAAACTTTTGGTTCCGAAGCACAAACCAATTACGGATTTGTAATTTTATTAAAGGATAATATGTTGAAGCTGCCGGTGATGAAAATGCCGGCAGCTTTTTTTGTGTTTTGTATTTTGATATGGCATAAATACCTTAATTTTGCAAAGATTGGATGATAATGGGGAGTCGGATACAGAACAGTAGTCTCATAATCTTAAACAGTGTCGGATGAAACGTCTTTTGCTTGTATGTTTTTTTGTAGCAACGCTATGTGTGTCAGCGCAGGAACACTACAGAACCATGCCGTTGGCTGAAAATATAAAGACTCTGCAGGTCGGTATTGACGGACAGAAGCTCTCTTTGCCGGTTATTCGCCTGGATGATACGGATCGGATCTGTGTGAAATTTGATGAGATGTCGCATGACCGGAAAAATTATTACTATTCAATTCGGCATTGCAATGCAGACTGGACACTCTCAAATATCACCGAAATGGAAGCCATTGACGGCTCATCCACCGGAACGATAAATGATTTTGAGTCCTCCTTCAATACCACCTTTTTGTATACTCACTATGCAATCAGGTTTCCAAACGATCAGGTGAAATTTAAGATTTCAGGGAATTACCGGGTGACCATCTACGAGGATAATAATCCCGATAAAGTAGTTGCTGTGGCGTGTTTCTCCGTGGTGGAACCGAAAGTGTCTATCGAAGGTACAATTCGAGGAAATACAGACATGGAGATTAACCGTCGTTACCAGCAGATCGATTTCTCTGTCGATAACAGCCGCTTTCCGATTAAAGACGTGTTCTCGGAACTGAAGATTTTGATTCGTCAAAATGGCAGATGCGATAATCAGGTGTTGGGGGTTCAGCCGTCTTATACGACCTCTTCCAAACAAAGCTATGTCAATAACCGTGCTTTGATTTTTGAAGGTGGCAATGAGTACCGGAACTTCGACTGCTCTTCCATCTATACCTTTGGCAATGGAGTGGATAATATTAAATATCATGCGCCGTATTACCATGCCACTTTGCTTCCGGACAACTCCAGGGCCGGAAAACCATATGAAAAGATTGAAGATGCAAATGGAAGATTCGTCATTAATCTGCAAAATGATGAAGCTGACTCTGTGAATGCGGATTATATGTTTGTGCATTTCACGATACCGACCGAGAAGCCCTTTTTTGACGGTTCTTTGTATGTTCTGGGCGATTTGAATTACAATCTTTTCGACCGGAGTGTGCGGATGGAGTATAATGCCCAGCACAGCGCTTATGAACAAACCGTTTTGCTAAAGCAGGGCGGCTACAACTATATGTATGCCTTTGTGAAAAAAGGGGAGACCTCGGGCTCCTTGCAGCCGATGGAAGGAAGTTTGTGGCAAACCCGCAACGAGTATGTGATTTATGCCTATTACCGTGGTTGGGGCGAGCGCTACGACAGATTAATTGGTATGCAGGTGGTTGAATAATAAGGCGATTTGCCGATCAACCCCCTTCAAACCCGCTTAAGCAATCTGCATAAAAATAGAACCGTATAGTTTTTATAATCGTTGGCAAAACCAGGCCCGAAGGGTAAACAAAGATACCAAACCGACGGAAAGCTGTTTGAGTGAGTAGGCCAACTACAGACATTTTATAATGAAGTCGTCTCGATTTTTTGTTAGATTATAATTTCGCTCCTATTGGAGCTCTTTGACACATCTTGATCAAGATTTTCTACCATAATATCGCTTCTCCGAAGCTAAAAAATGCTCCGATAGGAGCAAAATTATGGTAGAATTATTCAATGTTAACGATCAATAGCTCCGTTAGGAGCGTAATTATGAAAAGTCAAGATTCATGGCCGAGCGAACGAGTTCTTTTATGTGATATGTGTTTATTTTTTTAAGGACACATAGA
Organism: Paludibacter jiangxiensis; assembly: GCF_001618385.1. Taxonomy (NCBI): domain Bacteria; kingdom Pseudomonadati; phylum Bacteroidota; class Bacteroidia; order Bacteroidales; family Paludibacteraceae; genus Paludibacter; species Paludibacter jiangxiensis. Next base: position 66,545 of record NZ_BDCR01000002.1, read on the forward strand.
ACTCGTAACTCGTTACCGTCACTGTTTTTGCTTGCTTTTTGCGTCAAAAAGCAAGACCTGCCGCAGGCAAAGAACAAATTAAGAATGGTGAAGAATTGTTTTTTTTTGAATATCTGTGCTGCAACTGGTGCATAATTATAATATATTAATCCCTTGAGGCAAGCTAAATTGCAATGCTTGCGAAAGTTGAATAATAATGAGACTATGAGTGTGGAAAACGAAGAACAGGAAATGACGTTTTGGGACCATTTGGAAGCGTTGAGGTGGACGCTTTTCAGAGCGGTGGTAGCTATTGTGTTGATGATGGTGGCGGTTTTTTGTGCAAAAGAATGGGTGTTTGATGTCATATTTGCTCCAAAAAACTCCACATTCTACATGTACAAATGGCTGGATATCATTGGACAAAACCTGCATATTTCATCACTTCGTTTTGAGGATTTCAACCTAAAACTGGTCAATTACGAACTTACCGGCCAGTTTATGGTGCACCTTAACATCGCTTTCTGGCTGGGACTCATCCTCTCTCTTCCCTATATTGCATATGAATTGTGGCGTTTTGTGAGCCCGGCACTTTATCCGAACGAACGGCGTCCAATCGTGTGGACTTTTGTTTCCGGAGGCTTGCTTTTCTTTCTCGGAGTACTGATTTCTTATAGCTTGATATTCCCGATTGCGATACGCTTTTTCTTCACCTATCAGGTTAGTCCCGATATTGTAAATATGGTATCGCTGAGCTCTTATATCAGCCTGTTTACAACCACATTGATCTGTATCGGCGCAGTTTTCGAACTGCCGATTCTGGTTTACCTGCTTTCGAAGTTCGGTATTCTGAAACGTGAATTTATGCGTAAGTACCGCCGCCATGCAGTGGTAATTATTGCGATTCTGGCAGGTATTATCACACCGGCCGATCCTTTCTCAATGATTGCGGTATGTATTCCTCTCGTTCTGCTCTATGAGGCCAGTATTTACGTGTGTAAGAAATAATTCCGGCGTAGGCATATGATTCAACCGGACGAACAGCTAAAGTCTTTTATACGTCAACATGCCGATGATGATACTCATAAGCTGTTGCTTGCATCATCCCGATATCCGGGCATCGATGTGGAATTTGCTGTGCGACAGATAGAAGGCCGGTGTAAAGCGAAAGAGAAATTTCCCTCACTCGTAGAAAACGAAGATTTTATTTATCCGGTTAAGCTCTCGATGGAGCAATGTTCTTCGGAGCTGACGGCGCAATACAAAGCGTCATTGGTGGCAGGTCTTTCCGTTGCTGATCTGACAGGAGGTTTAGGGATTGACGCCATATTTATGTCTGCTCAGAGTGCGGGATATTGTTACGTAGAGCGTAATGTCGAATTAGAGCAAATAGCGGCTCATAATTTCAGCGTATGCGGAGCCGCGGTGAAATCTTATTGTGACGATGGTATTGAGTTTCTGGCGAAGGCGAATCGTCGTTTCGATTGCATCTATATTGATCCGGCTCGTCGCGATGGAAATAAAAACAAAGTGATCCGACTGGGCGATTGCGAACCCGATGTGCCATCTGCTTTGTCCGTTTTATGGCAATATGCGGATAAAATTCTTGTCAAAGCCTCTCCCATGCTAGATATTACGCAAGCTGTGAAAGAGCTGGGTTGTGTGAGCCGGGTGCACGTGGTTGCCGTGAAAAATGAATGTAAGGAACTGCTTTTTGAATGCAGCCCGGGTGCTACATCATATTCCATCACTTGCGCGAATCTGGATGCGGAGCGTCACTCTTCATTTTCTTTCACTCCGGAAGAAGAATCGCAGTCTGTCGTCGATTTTGCGGAAACTCTTTCTGCTTATCTCTATGAACCGAATGCGGCTATTATGAAAGCCGGTGCTTTTCGGTTGACAGGCAAGCGTTTCGGCCTGAATAAATTGCATCCCGATACGCACCTTTATACTTCGGATGTGTTGCTGTCCGACTTTCCCGGGAGGGTATTCCGTATTGTGTCTTCCGGTGCGATGAATAAGCAAACGATGAGGGAAAATCTGTCGGATAGGAAAGCGAATATTGCGGTGCGTAATTTCCCCTCGAAACCCGAAGAAATCAGGAAGAAGTTTGGCTTGTCTGATGGAGGATCTGTTTATTTGTTTGCTGTGACGATGTTTGGAGGCAGAAAACAGGCGATTTTTTGTCAAAAAGACTAATTTAGTCATAATACTTTATCTTTTCTTATTCACAAAAAGCCACTTTTTTTTTAGCTAAAAAAATTGTATCATTGCATATCTGTTTCTCAACAATATTTAGAAGTCATCTTGACTTTTTGTTTTGTGACCCCCAACCCCCAAAATGGGGGCTGTAACTTTGTATAATGTGCAATTTTTTCTTGTTTTGAGAACGAATTCCTCCCCATTTAGGGGAGGTTAGGAGGGGTCGGAAGGTGAAATTGAGAATAAAATATAGTGCCTAAGAAAAGCCCTGACGAGTTCTTATTGTGCAGAACAGATAATTAATTCGATGATAATTTTTTATCTGATTGTGTGTTAGGTATTTAAAATGTGGAGGCGATGAAGACAATTAATGTTCCCTATGTAGATCGTTTGGATGATGCATCCATAGAGTCGGTAGCCGATATTCTTACGGAAGAAGGCAGTGCCGGAAGTATCGACAGTATAAACTGGCCGGAACGATATCCCTATAAACCAATTACTTCATTCCGCATTGCGCGTTCCGCATCTGCAATATGTATAAAATATACGGTCTGTGGCAATGTTCTTTGCGCAGTTTATAGCAAAGATCAGCAGCCGGTATGGAAAGACAGTTGCGTGGAATTTTTCTGCAAAAGAGCCGATCAGAATGGTTACATGAATTTTGAATTCAATTGTATCGGTACCTGCTATTCTGCCAAACATATTACCCGTCATGAGTCGGAGTTGCGCACTCCGGAAGAGTTGCAACAGATCTTGCGTTATCCCTCTATCGGTACAAAAGCTTTTCAGGAACTGGAAGGCATGTTCGAATGGGAGCTCACAGTTGCCATTCCATTCTCGCTACTTGGTATTGATCCTGAAAATTTACCCGAAAAGATATTGGGTAACTTCTACAAGTGTGCCGATGATACAGCCTTTCAGCACTATTTAAGCTGGAATCCAATCACAACACCTGCGCCCGATTTTCATCGCCCTGAATTTTTTGGAGAACTGAAATTGGTTTAATTTATGCTTGCGACGCTGTTGTTGATATCGTGCGTCAGCTACTTCAATCTATTTTGCATGCTCTGGGAAAGGGTGCAGCGAACCAACGGTCAACGACAGCAAGGTGCTATTTTTAAATCGCTGAGAGTTATTACATGCGAGTCGGAGCTCGCATCACCCAATAACAACTTGCCTCAGATTTCAATCATTATTTTAATCATCACTCCGACGTAGGCCAGAGCCATACGCCGAACCTGAATCGGCTAACGCTACAATGTGCGGGTTTGGCAATTTATTCGTTCATAAAGTCATCAACAAGATATTGTCTTATTCTCTGACTGTATACTTTCTCTGCAGCTGTGAGTTTCGCCTGAGCTTGATCGAAATTTAGCATTTTCGTATTCTCTTTATATTCTCTATCAGAAATCTTTTTCAGATAGTTTTGCTTCATTAGATTTATAATTTTGAAGTCAATGGTAATGGCATTCTTTAGTGGTGTAGACAAATTATCTTTTCTTGAAGTCAAACCAATATCTAAAATGTTGAATTGGTAGTTTGGATAAGTTGTATGCATTTCTCCATAGTCATAAGAAATTTTGTCATCATTTTTTCTTTTTATGAAGCCATCAAAATATACTGTAGAATAGTCTGATATTCCTTTTAATTTGTTGTACAGTGAGTCAGAGTCTTTCTTTTCTGTCTTTATATTGTAGGTGCAAAAGAATGATACCTCTCTGTATTGTTCTGGTTTGTAATTTATTGAAAAAGTTATTTGAGTAAAATCACCTACTTCATTCGTTTTAATATCTTTTATCTCACCTTTCCAATTTACAAAAATTCCAATAGAGTCAATTAAATGAGCTAATTGAGTCTCGAACTTTTCATTGAATTCCTTCCTTTGAATATCATTTGTTTGCAATGATTCTAAATTGTTTTGTGCACTCAAAAACTTGTCAAAAATGTCCTGTTGTAGGTTTTCGAAATTTTTTTTGGTTTGTATGTTACAACTGTTTGATAACAGGACCCAAAAAAATAATAAAATAATTTTTGTTTTCATGTTCAGATATTTTTGTTGTTTCTTATCGTTAGAGGTCGATTTTGTGGGGGTTAAAAGCTTTGATTTATACCTTTGAAATTTAATTCCGTTCTTTTTAATGGCTCGTTGCTACCACTCGGTTTGCCCACACGATGAAATAGAGGAAGAGAGGAGCCTTATTTTTCGGTCCAAACGGCGATAAAATTTTCCGTTCCAAATCTACGAAAATCCTTCCAAAATACACTAATTAGCTTAAATAATATTTTATATATATGAGCTGATAGGTGTGTCCTAAGATTGATGCTGCTCAGGCGATGCAGAGATTCGCTTCCTATTAAAGAAAAATCCGTATCTTTGTGCCGCTTTCGGGTTGGACAGAAAAAGGCGCTGTTTTAGCGTCTGTGTTATTCTGTATTTGCCTGTTGCATAAATAAATAACTTTAGCCTACCGTGCTTCTTGACGGTTTGATCCGAAGAGAAAGCACCTAATCTAAACTTAAGAAAATTATCATAGTATGAAAAAAGCTTATGTATTTCCCGGTCAGGGTGCCCAGTTCGTAGGAATGGGTAAGGATTTGTATGATAACAATCCTTTGGCAAAGGAACTTTTTGAAAAAGCAAATGAAATTCTGGGATTCCGTATCACAGATTTAATGTTTGCAGGAACTGACGAAGATTTGCGTCAGACAAAAGTAACGCAACCTGCAATTTTCCTTCATTCTGTTATTCTGGCGAAAACCCTTGGTGCAGAATTTGCTCCGGAAATGACTGCCGGTCACTCTTTGGGCGAATTTTCAGCATTGGTTGCAGCAGGTGCTCTTTCATTCGAAGATGGATTGAAACTGGTTTCTGCCCGTGCTCAGGCTATGCAGAAAGCTTGCGAAAAACAACCTTCTACAATGGCCGCTGTTCTTGGTCTTGAAGACGCTAAAGTGGAAGAAATTTGTGCTTCGGTTGAAGGCGTTGTGGTTCCTGCTAACTATAACTGTCCGGGTCAGTTGGTTATTTCCGGTGAAGTGGAAGCAATCCAGACAGCTTGCGAGTTGCTGAAAGCTGCCGGTGCCAAACGTGCTTTGGTTCTTTCGGTTGGTGGTGCATTCCACTCTCCGTTGATGGAACCGGCTCGTGTTGAACTCGAAGAAGCTATTGCCCGTACACAGTTCTCAGCTCCGGTTTGCCCTGTTTACCAGAATGTAAACGCTCAGCCTCAGACAGATCCTGAAGTAATCAAACAAAACCTGATTGCGCAGTTGACCTCTCCGGTACGCTGGACACAAACCGTTCAGAATATGATAGCTGACGGCGCAGGCTGGTTCCGTGAACTCGGCCCCGGCACAGTTCTTCAGGGTCTTGTGAAGAAAATCAACAAAGAAGTTGAAACTTGCTAAGATACGGTAGTTAACGTATACGTCCGAAAGGGGAAAATGTGGTTTTATCCGCATTTTCCCCTTTTTTGTTGTCAGTTAGAGGTTTGCTGTGGATGGGTTTCGATACTAACCATGGAGTGGTGGCTTATTTAGCTCTGCCGATTTTCAATTCAGCCCAACGTAAAGCGAAGCGAAACGTTGGGTTTCCTGATAAAGCAGATTTTGAGCCCTGTAAGGGCGATTTAAGCCGTCCTTACAGGACTTAAATCTGTTTGTTCGCATTGTACCCAAGGCTTCGCCATTGGGCTGAAGTAAATATGACTTTCAGTCAATTAAGGACTTAGCAGTCCCATCGTGCCGGGTGCTCAACTTCCGATCCGAAGGGGCGAATGTTACAGAGGAGTTAGATGGAATTTAAGTGTGAATTGTTTGTTATGCAGGGTTTTGTAATATACACTCCGAATGCGCTATGATTTTTTATAAATGTTATTCGATTTGACTTGTTATTTTAAATAAGCTAATGAACTGAATCCGATAATATTTTGTACTTTTGTAGCCCAATTTTAGTCGGTGGATTTCTTTTTGTGAAATCCGTGTGAGTTAGATTGGATTTTTTTTATCAATCCAAGTGAGTTGGATTTTCTGTTTGTTATTTATAAATTGTCTTTTTATTTTATTTATTCTTTTAGAGAATTGATATTCGGATGAAAAACAAGTATGTCGATTTAATTGAACAATCCTTCGAATTCCCAAACGAAGAGTTTACTGTAGAGGATAACGAACTCTACTGGTATGGTGTTCCTCTGATGGATCTTATCAAGCAGTACGGAACTCCGCTGCGCGTTAGTTACCTGCCAAGCATTGCCAAGAAGATACAGCGGGCGCGCCGTATGTTTAACGTGGCAATGGCAAAGGTGGATTACAATGCGGATTATCACTATTGTTATTGTACCAAGAGTTCGCATTTCTCTTTTGTGATGGAAGAGGTGCTGAAGCACGGAGTTCACATTGAGACTTCATCGGCTTTTGATATAAACATTCTGGAATCTTTGTTTGAATCCGGACAACTTAAACCTGACACATTTGTGATATGTAATGGATTTAAACGTCCTCATTATGTTGAGAACATCCAGAATCTGATAAATCTTGGTTTTGAAAATGTAGTTCCGGTACTTGATAACAAGTTCGAACTGGACTTGTTACTCAATGAGTTTGAACCTCAATTCAAAGTAGGTATCCGAATTGCTTCGGAAGAAGAACCCAAGTTTGATTTCTATACATCACGATTGGGTATCCGCTATAATGACATCATTCCTTATTATTGTGAAAAGATTCAGAACAATCCTCAGGTGGAGCTCAAAATGCTTCATTTCTTTATCAATACGGGAATAAAAGATACGGCTTACTACTGGAATGAACTGAACAAGGCGGTCAATCTTTATTGCGAAATGAAGAAGATATGTCCGTCGCTCGACAGTCTGAATATCGGTGGTGGCTTCCCCATTCAGGCACACCTCGACTTCGTTTACGATTATGATTACATGGCCGAAGAAATCGTCGCTCAGATCAAAGCAATCTGTACACAAAACGAGGTGCCAGAGCCACATATCTTTACCGAATTCGGTTCGTATACTGTCGGCGAAAGCGGCGCAATGCTCTATTCTATCGTCAACCAGAAGCAGCAGAACGACCGTGAGTTGTGGAACATGATCGACAGTTCGTTTATGACAACGTTGCCCGATACCTGGGCCATCAACCAGCGTTACGTTTTCCTTGCCATCAATAACTGGGATTCTGAATATCAGCGCGTTCACCTGGGTGGATTAACCTGCGACAGCGAAGATTTCTATAATGCGGAGGCTCATTCGAATGCGGTGTTCCTTCCGACAATGAAAGAAGATACCGAACAATACATCGGGTTCTTCCATATGGGAGCATATCAGGAATCACTCAGCGGGTTCGGAGGCATACAGCACTGTTTGATCCCGGCTCCGAAAGTGGTGGTGATTGATCTGGATGAAAACGGAGAATATGTTACTAAACTGTTTGCTAAAGAGCAAAGCTACAAATCGATGCTTAAAATTCTGGGCTATTAATAAGTTCTTGTTAATCTCACAAGAAATTTGCAATTTTGTACGCTGTAAAAAGCTTTTTACTCTAAATTCTATGACGATGAAGAAATTAATTTATTTGGCTCTTATTGTGCCTTCTATTCTGGTTGTTTCCTGCAAAACCACACATCCGGCAGGTATCTACGCGAAAGCTCAGTCGACAGAACAACAATCATCAGTGATTGCTGCTCCGGCAACACAGGCTCAGGTTCCTTCGAATCCTGTATCAGGAAAGGAAAATGTTCGTAAAGAAAATTTCAAGCCTATTGCAACAGAGACCAACCAGGATGTGGTGAATAAAAAATATCATGTGGTAGTAGGTAGCTTTGGTAGTCAGCTCAACGCTCAAAACCTTGCTGCAACATTGAAAAAAGAAGGAAAAAATCCGGCAGTTGTTGTCAACGAAAACAATATGTACCGTGTAATTATTGCTTCTTATGACGATTATGCTCAGGCAACCAGTGCAAAAGTAGAATTACAGTCGCGTTTCGCCGACGCATGGCTGCTGGTACAAAATAAATAATCACTTCTGATTGTTGGCGAAACCACTCAGAAAGTGTTTCGCCGGTCAAAAGAGCTGACAGGCTATTGAGTTTGTCGGCTCTTTTCTTGTCTTATCACTGAAGTTGTCTTGATTTTGCATAATTACGCTCCTAACGGAGCTCTTGATTGTTGGATTTGAATGATTCTACCATAATGTTGCTCCTAACGGAGCCTTTTTAGCTTCTGAGAAGCGATTCCCGATAGCTATCGGGAGGTAGAAAAATTTGATTAAGATGCACCAAAGAGCTCCGTTAGGAGCAACATTATAATCTAACAAAAAATAGAGACGACTTCACTTTATATTTGCAGAAAATTGATTCTATGTACAACCTCAAACATATTTGGCATCTTACTTATCCGATAATTCTGACGCTATTGGCGCAGAATCTGGTAAATCTTACCGACTCTGCTTTTCTGGGAAGAGTGGGAGAGGTGGAACTTGGCGCATCTGCTCTGGCCGGTGTGTTTTACCTTGCCGTGTTTGTGGTGGGAATGGGCTTCAGTTCCGGCTCGCAAATATTGATTGGCAGACGTAATGGCGAACAAAATTATCGTCAGATAGGCGAAGTGTTCAATCAGGGAATGATTTTCACCTTGCTGCTGGCGCTATTCGTTTTTCTGCTCAGTTTCTTTTTTGCAGCCCCGTTGATGCGCTCTTTTGTTCATTCGCACGCTGTCTGCAATGCCACTATTGAATACCTCAATTTCCGCATCTTCGGTTTCTTCTTTGCGTTTATCAACCTGATGTTTCGGGCATTCTATGTGGGTGTGATGCGGACAAAGGTGCTGACATTGAGCGCGTTTATCACTACGGGTGTGAATGTTCTGCTAAACTATCCGTTAATCTTCGGACACTGGGGATTACCAAGCCTTGGTATAGGAGGGGCAGCGCTGGCGTCGGTCATTGCAGAAGCAGCTACCACGTTGTTTTATTTTATCTATACATGGAAAGCCGTTGATACAAAGCGCTTCGGATTGTTTGAGATGCATCGGTTTAGCTGGCAAACGGTTCGTCAGATTCTTGATATCTCCCTGTTTATAATGATGCAGATCTTTCTGTCTGTGTCAACCTGGTTCTTGTTCTTTATGTTTATTGAACAAACAGGTGAGCGTCCGCTGGCTATTTCAAATATTATCCGTAGTCTCTACTCGTTGTTGGGACTGCCGGTGATGGCATTCGGGCAAACCATCAGCACCATTGTGAGTAATCTGATAGGCGAAGGCCGGCAGGAAGAGGTACTGCCTACCATCCGAAGGCAATTCCGTGTGGCGCTCGGAGCGGTGATTCCGGTTGCTGTTTTTGCAGCATTATTCCCAAAATTACTAGCCTCCATTTATACGGATAACAGCGAATTAGTCAATGCGGCTGTCCCGTCGATGTATGTGTTCTGTGGGGTGTTGTTTGTTTTTGCTTTCGGCTGTATATGGTTCAACGCTCTATCCGGAACCGGAAATACACGCATGGCATTGCTTTTTGATATGACAACGCTGGTGGTTTATATGGCCTATAACTATGTGGTGAACTTTGTATTTCACTGGTCGGTGGCGATTGCCTGGATGTCCGAAATCGTCTATTGGCTTGGACTTGGTACGATGTGCTACCTCTATTTCCATTTCGGAAACTGGAGAGCCCGAAAAATATAATTTTCGATTCTATTCGCAGAAACGATAGCCGATACCCGATTCTGTAATGATGTAGACAGGCAGGGAGGGATTATCTTCTAACTTCTTCCTTAACTGGGCGACAAACACCCGCAGATATTGTGTCTGTTCCAGGTAGCTATAACCCCATATCTCTTTCAGGATAAAAGTGTGAGTGAGAACTTTCCCTGCATTTTTTGCCATCAGTGCTAATAGAGAAAATTCGGTGGAGGTAAGTTTTATCACTTCGCCGTTTTTTTTGACGATATGATTCACGGCGTCAATCTCCAGATTGTTGAATGTAAAAACAGAGTGCACGGTGTTGGCTTGTGCCGAAAAACGGAGTGATGAACGTACGCGGGCAGACAGCTCGCCCGTACGGAACGGCTTGGTAAGATAATCATTGGCCCCGCTATCGAGAGCTTTTACAATATCTTCTTCCGAACTGCGTACCGAAAGGATGATAACAGGTCCGGCATACCATTCGCGCAATTTCTTCAGAACCATCTGGCCGTCCATATCGGGCAATCCCAGATCGAGGATGACCAGATGCGGATTATGACTGGCCGCCATCATCAGTCCGTCTTTCCCGGTGGTGGCTTCCAGAATAGTGTAGCCGCCAGACTGGAGTGTTATCTCAAGCAGCCGCCTGATTGCGCTTTCATCATCTATTATCAGTATTGTTTCAGCCATATTCTTTTAGCAAAAAGAGGAAAGGACAAAGATAGCGAACTATTTTCGCATACAGAATGCACGGAAGCAACAGATAAACACCGAAAATATCTTTGGAATTCAGCTATTTCATATTATTCATGCGGATCAGGAGTTTTGTAATTATTACAACTCCTGATTCGCATTATTCATAGGTAGTTAGTCGTCAGTAGAAAATCTGCCTTAGGGCAAGTTTCTATCAAAATAGAATAAAAATGGAAGTGTGAAAAGCCAATCTTAAAACATAAGTTGCTGTTGTTCTCGTTACTACCTCCTGTGTAGATCCATAAAATCAGTGTAATCCGTGTGCTTCGTTATTTTCGATTGTATATTTTCCGGTCGGTATTTTGATGGTAATCAGGGCACCGCCATGTGCGCGATTTTCAAACCGGATAGTTCCCTGATGTGCATCCACAAACCCTTTCACGATAGATAACCCGAGGCCGATCCCTCCGGCAACGCGATTGTTGGCCCGGTAGAATTTATTGCAAAGATAGGGAATAGATTCGGGAGGAAACCCGGTTCCCCGGTCCATTACCTGAATAACCAAATGATGATGATCGTAGTAGAACTTGATTCGTATGGTAGTTTTGGGTTGCGAGTGTTGGGTGGCATTGTACACCAGATTGTGCACCACCTGTTCCATCAATCCGAAATCAAATTTAACCAGCGGCATATTCTCGGGAATGATAACCTCCGTATGGAATGGTTTCAGTTTATCGTGCAGGTTGGAAATAACTTTGTTGGCCAAATCGTGCACATCGTGCCAATCAATGGATGGGGTAATGCGATCCGACTCCAGGCGTGACATGTTCAGCAGGTTTTCGATCAGTCGGTTGAGACGATCAGAGGCCATAAAGATCTCCTGTGCAAGTTGCTGTTGCAGTTCCTGATCGCTGTTTTTCTGGAGCAGCGTTTCGGATGCCCCCATGAGCGTAGAAACCGGAATGCGCAATTCGTGCGAAATGGAATTGAAAAGCGTTTTATATAGCTTTTCCGACTCATTGAGCACCGAAGCCCGTCGGGCAATTTCGTTCAGCAATTCCCGTTCCAGCGCATTGGTGAGCTGCACCCGAAACGTATCCCAGAACATCTCCATCTCGCCCCGAAAAGGCTTTTGTGGCTTTACCAACAAGACTCCCGTATTGATTCGTTTCCCTTTTAACGGATAAAAAGTAAGATCGGTCGCCGGCAGGGTATCGGTATATTTTCCAGCCTTCTTTACATGTTTATAGACCCACGCGGCGATGCTGTGTTCTGTGCTCTGCAACTCTATCTTCGAATCGGCTGGCAATAAGGTCGTTTGCAAACCGGTTTCGTCTTCACACAAAAGTATGGCGCTTTCGATGTCGAAATATTTGCGAATGTGTGTCACTGCCTGTTCTATCACTTCCTGTGTTCCGGAAGCCGAAGCCAGCACTTTCGAAAGTTCGTACAGGGCGCTTGTGCGCTGTTCTCGGTCGCGTGCCAGTCGTTGCTGACTGCGTAAACGGGCTGTCAATACCCCGTTGATGATGGCTACAGAGAAAAATGTTCCGAACATCATCAAATCTTCGGGTTTGGCAATGTAAAAGGTGAGCGGTGGATTGATGAAAAAGAAATCCCACAGCATAGCTCCGAGTGCGGCGGCAAGCAAAATAGGACCGGTACTAAAAAAGAGCGCTACCAGCGAAACGGCAAAAAGCAGAATGTAAGAGACGACCTGATAACCAACAAAACCTTTGCACAAATAACAGAGTAATACCGCCAGCAGCATCACGGCAGCACTTGCCAGATAGGCTTTGGGTGACGAACGGAATTCGGATGAAGCAAAGGCAAAACGCTTTTGTCGTTTCTTCATCTCCTTGGCTCCGACTACGTAAATGTCGATATCGCCGCTATCGTGAATCAGTTTGGAGACCAGATCGCCCCGCAATAGTTCGCGCAAGCCCTTTCGTTGTGATTTTCCCACCAGAATATGGGTCACGTTTTCGCGCTGGGCAATATTGAGGATTCCTCTTGAAAGATCTGTGTCGGTAGTGGAGAGATAGTGTGCTCCCAACTGTTTTGCCAGGGCAATGTTTTTGTTAAGTTGTTCCTGATCCTCCGGCGAAAGCGTTTCCGTTTTTTGCACATAAACGGCAATCAGCGAAGCATCCATGGTGTAAGAGAGACTCTTGGCCCAACGAATCAGCCATGCGGAATAAGGGCTGGGGCCGATGGCTACCATCAGGCGCAATCCTGATTTCCAGGGACCGGGTATGCGGCGGGTTTGCATGTATTCCCGCAGTTGCTTATCGACCCGGTCGGCCACCAACCGCAGTGACATTTCGCGCAGTGCCGTAATGTTCCCTTTCCTGAAGAAATTACGGATTGCCTCTTGCGAACGTTCCGGTGTATACACTTTTCCTTCGGCAAGACGTTGTAACAGTTCATCGGCGGTCAGATCCACCAGCTCTATTTCATCTGCCGCTTCCAACACATCGTCAGGCACTGTTTCACGAATAGAGACTCCAGTGATTTGGGTCACCGTATCGGTACGGCTTTCGATGTGTTGTACATTCAGCGTTGTGAATACGTCAATGCCGTTGTTGATCAGCTCCTGCACATCCTGATAACGTTTGGTATGACGGCTTCCGGGTGCATTGGTATGCGCCAGTTCGTCAATCAACACCACCTGCGGCTTACGGGCAATAATGGCATCAATGTCCACCTCACGAAACAGGGTGTCACGATAACTGATCTGGTATGGAGGAATAATTTCCAGGCCTTCTACCAGTTTGTCCGTTTCAGGACGGCCGTGCGTTTCCACATATCCGATCACCACATCCACCTTTTTCCCCTTTTCCAGGTGGGCAGCCTGCAACATGGTGTAAGTTTTACCCACACCGGCACACATTCCGAAAAAGATTTTCAGTTTGCCCAGTTTGTTTTTATCCTCCTGCTCTTTCAAAGAAGCCAGCAGTTCATCGGGATCGGGGCGGTTTTCGTCGTAAATATTCATAAGAAATATCTTTTTACCATGAAGGCATTAAGAGAATGAAGGTCAGTCATCATACGCTAATAGGAATAGCTATATTTCCCCAAGATTGAAACAAAATCAAATTCGTCAGCCAATAGGAGCGATAGCTCTGTCTTCTTGGTTGTGACGTAGCAATGAACAGAATAAAGGGGCGTTAGCCCTGTCGTCTAAACCTGTTTTCTAACCAATCATACACAAAGAAATCAGAGCTAACGCCCCTCTCTATTAATCAGGTGTAGAATCGGATGATTGTTTAGGCATCCTTCCTTAATGGTTAATCCAATTGCTGTTACGTATTACAATGACAAATATACGTCGATTTATTTCAACAAGTCCAGGTCACGGTTCAATTGCAGCACATTCACCCGCTTTTCTCCCAGACACCCAAACTGAGGTGGTTCAGCATGCCTTGCTACCAATTTGTGTAATTGCAGGAGTTGAGCTGTTGAAAAATGACGAGCCAAAGCCACTCTCCCAATTTGGAGTTCGGCACTTTCGGGCGAAATGTGCGGATCGAGCCCGCTACCGGAAGCCGTCAGCATTTCGTTAGGTACCACCGTATTCAACGGTAGATGATTGGCAAGAATAAATGACTCTCTTCGTTTTTCAATCGTCTTGCGCAATGTGTCGCTGGTTGGACTCCAATTGGAAGCCCCCGAGGGCAAAGTGGCATAACTGCAAGCCGAAGGCCGCGACCAGAAGTAGTGGTCGCTTTTGAACTCTTGCCCCAACAACTCCGAGCCATAAGATTTTTGTCCAATGGAAATGATGCTGCCATTCGACTGACGGGGAAACACTGCTTGCGCAATTCCCGAGACAATTAAAGGATAAACCATTCCGGTCAACAGGGTGAATGCCAATAATATTTTTAAACCGGATAAAATAGACTTTTTCATCTGTTACTAATTTTGTTTCTTATAATGTAATGCCTGCTACGAAGAAGGCTTTTTCGGACTGAGGATTCGCTCCGACAATCCCATAAACCGGCAGACTGAAAGAGTCGGAAAATTTTATCTCTTTCGACACTTTAAGGCCAAGGTTGATTACTGAAAAACCATTGTTATAATAATTGGGGCTGTCGAACAAAGAGGCACCGAGAAAAGCTTTGACGTTCGAAGTAATTGGTAAGCCTAATTCTACATAAGTAGAGAACGCCTGATTGCCGTTCGTCTTTTTGTCCGCACCGTATAACATAGTGTTTCATGCTATTGACAAAGGAAATGATTTCGTTCCTCCGTAAGCCAGCGTCCCTTCAAAAACGTGACCTGTTTTTCCATTCTTATAGTTGAAATATCCGATACTGCCATCGTTTCCGTTATTCCAATTGTAATCTGTAACGGTAACAGAGAATGCTTCGGGTAAAGACAGGGTTGCGTATAGGTCAACTTCCTTGACATTGCCTGAAAACGCGTACGAGCCCCATGCTCCGACACAGAAAGCTCCATTGACATACGAAACGGAGGGTTGAATATTGGTAGAACCGCCCCGCGAACCTTCTTGTGCTACACCTCGCCAAACATATGAACTAACGACATCGGCTGAAACAGAAAAATGGTTATTGTTGTTTTGCGCTTTTGCCTGACAATATACAACAGTAAAAGTGACAATTGCACAAAATTTCAGCATCGAAAATCTATGAATCTTATACATTATTTCAAAGTTTAATCATTAAAACGAATAGCCTTGAATTGCAGTGTTGGTTTGCTATTCAACGCATATCCATAGGCATAAATTTAGCCAGTACTTTATCTCCTTTTTTCAATAACAGGTGGCCGTGGTCGACTGTGTAGTTGTCCGTAGAATCGAGGGAGGCAAAAAAAGCACTTTCGATGGCTCTGTCCGGGCACGATATATGGGTGAAAATCAGGTTCCCGAATTTCAGGTTGTAGCCAGTCACTGCTACCTGACCCTCAAAACTATTGCATCCGGTAGTGCCCTTGATAGTACCGTCAGACAATACTTCAAGAGTCGGAATCTCATCTTTGGACGGAATCAACGACGAATCGCTGACTACCGCTTTGACAGTGACCAAACCCCATACGGATTCGGTAATATTTCCTTTCGCACTTTTCCCCTTCGGAGAGGAGCAAGCCATGAAGCCAGATATGAGGCTTATTGTCAATACGCTTATGATGATGTTTCGTTTCATAATTATTGTTGAGTTAGATTGTTTGCATTTTAGATTATACGCAATGTGTCCATTGCAGGAAAATATCAATCAGTTTAATTCCGATAAAAGGCACCACCAGCCCACCCAAACCATATACCAGCAGGTTTTTGGCCAAAATACGGTTCGACGAAAGCGGACGGTATTTCACGCCTTTCAATGCTAACGGAATGAGCAAGACAATGATCAGAGCATTGAAAATAACCGCGCTGAGTATGGCGCTTTGGGGGGTGGCAAGATGCATAATGTTGAGTGCCGACAACACTCCCTGTCCGTTGGCACCGGCATACAGTCCGGCTGCAATAGCAGGAATGATGGCAAAATATTTTGATACGTCGTTGGCAATACTGAAGGTAGTGAGCGAACCCCGGGTCATTAGCAACTGTTTGCCGGTTTCCACCACTTCAATCAATTTGGTCGGATTGCTATCCAGATCGACCATATTCCCGGCTTCGCGGGCAGCCTGTGTGCCACTGTTCATCGCAATTCCGATATCGGCCTGCGCCAGAGCGGGAGCATCGTTGGTGCCGTCGCCAATCATACCTACAAGGTGTCCGTTTGCCTGTTCCTGACGAATGCGGGAAAGTTTGTCTTCCGGTTTGGCCTCTGCAATAAAATCATCCACCCCGGCTTCGGCGGCAATGGCGGCGGCAGTCAAAGGGTTATCGCCCGTTACCATCACGGTTTTAATACCCATGGCCCGTAACTGGGCAAAGCGATGTTTGATACCGCCTTTCACAATATCTTTGAGATGAATCACTCCCAACACCCGATCGCCGTCGGCTACCACCAGCGGGGTGGCTCCCTGTCCAGAAAGTTCGACGACCTTATCCGTTACATTTTGAGGAAAGAATCCGTTATTGTTTTGCACGAATTTGCGGATGGCGTCAGTTGCTCCTTTTCGAATGGAACGGACTTTTCCGTTCGAAAGACGAATATCTACTCCACTCATGCGTGATTGAGCCGTGAAAGGAACGAACGTAATGTCGTTTTCGTGAATATGGCGTTCGCGCAAATGAAATTTTTCTTTTGCCAAAACCACGATAGAGCGGCCTTCCGGCGTTTCGTCTGCCAGTGAGGAAAGCTGAGCAGCATCCGCCAGTTCTTCTCTCGATACGCCATCGGCAGGTACGAAATCGGTTGCCATGCGGTTTCCGAGCGTGATGGTTCCTGTTTTGTCCAGCATTAATACATCCACATCGCCCGCAGCCTCAACGGCTTTTCCGCTGGTAGCAATCACATTCTTTTGCAACAAACGATCCATACCGCTGATGCCGATCGCGCTCAACAAACCGCCAATGGTGGTTGGAATCAGGCAGACCAACAACGCTACCAGAATGGTCAGGCTCAACGTCGATTGTTGCCCTGTAAGGTTGTAGTTGAACAAAGAAGGCAGGGTGATGACTGCAATCAGGAAGATGGCCGTCAGTCCGAGCAGCAGGTTGTTCAGGGCAATTTCGTTTGGAGTTTTCTTCCGTTTGGCACCTTCCACCAGAGCAATCATCCGGTCGAGGAAGGTATCGCCGGGTTCGGAAGTTACCTTGATAATGATTTTGTCACTCAGCACCTTAGTGCCGCCGGTCACGGCACAGCGGTCGCCACCACTTTCGCGAATCACCGGTGCCGATTCGCCGGTAATGGCCGATTCGTCCACGCTGGCAATACCTTCAATCACATCTCCGTCGGCTGGAATCAGGTCGCCGGTTTCGCAAACCACCAGATCTCCGCGTGTCAGTTCGGTTGCCCAAACCACCTCTTCCTTATCTCCTTTCATGCGACGGGCTTTGGTTTGTGTACGGCTCTTTTTCAGGGTCTCCGCCTGTGCTTTGCCTCTTCCTTCGGCAATGGCTTCGGAGAAGTTGGCAAACAAAACAGTAAACCACAACCAAACGGTAATCTGGAAGTCGAAGGATGAAAAGTGGCCGGCAAACAGATTTGCGACAACAATTCCGGTTGTCAGTACGGCACCCAGTCCAACGATAAAGATGATTGGATTTTGGATCAGTTTGCCCGGATGCAACTTGACAAAAGAGTCTTTTAATGCCGGAACGATTAATTTTCGGCTAAACAGTTGTGACGATTTTTTATCTTTTGTGCTCATTGATTGTTCAATTTTAATGATTATCGAATATTATGCCTATACAAAAAGCAGTACACTATATCCGTTTTTCTCAGCGTTCTTTGCTAAAAACTTTGCTCTCTTTGCGGTGAAGAATCTGAGATTAACCGCCAAGAACGCAGAGAATGCGCAACGCACGCAAAGATTAGGTCTATGAGGTAACTAATCCAATAGTCATATTAATTTCTCAGAAATTACAGATTTCATTTCCACATTTTCAAATTCTCAAATTTTCAAATTAAAACGTCATTCCCGCCTGCATCAGCAGATGTTCCAGAATCGGACCCAATGAAAGTGCCGGAAAGAAAGTCAATCCGCCCACGATGATAATTACCCCGATTAGAAGAATAAGAAACATTCCGTTGTCGGTATGAAAGGTACCCGAAGATACCGGTGTAATCTTTTTGCCCGCCATGCTACCGGCAATAGCCATCATTGGGATAATAACCCCGAAACGTCCCACCAGCATGCATATCGATAAAAGCACATTGTAAAACGGAGTATTGGTAGTGAGTCCGGCAAAAGCGCTGCCGTTATTTCCACAGGCTGATGTAAAGGCATATAAAATTTCCGACAAGCCGTGCGGTCCTTTGTTGTTTAACCCGGCAAGCCCGGCATGTGTACTGACGGCTATGGCCGTGAAAGCAAGAATACAGACTGCCGGAGCCAATACGGCAATCAGCGCCATTCGCACCTCGAACGATTCGATCTTCTTACCCAGGTATTCAGGTGTCCGTCCTACCATCAGTCCGGCAATAAAAACGGTCAGTATTACAAACGCTATCATGCCGTATAAGCCGGAACCAACACCACCAAAAACCACTTCTCCCAGCATCATATTGAACATGGCAACCAAACCGGCCAGCGGAGAGAGACTGTCGTGCATAGCATTCACCGAACCGTTGGAAGCAACCGTGGTAGAGGTCGACCAAATAATGCTGTTCACGATGCCAAACCGGGTCTCTTTTCCTTCCATCGAACCGGTGATGTGGAGAGCCGGATTAGCCGCGTATTCGGCATAGAGTGAAACGCCCAGACCCACGCACAAAATAATCAGCATGGCGCCGAAAAGCGTCCATCCCTGTTTTTTGGAACCGATAAAGAGTCCGTAAGTGTACGTCAATGCTGCCGGAATAAGTAAGATGGCAAGCATCTCCAGAAAATTGGAAAAAGGTGTCGGATTTTCAAACGGATGGGCGCTGTTTACGCCGAAGAAGCCTCCGCCATTGGTTCCAAGTTGTTTGATGGCAATCTGGGATGCTGCCGGACCGAGCGGGATGACCTGCTTGACACCTTCCAGCGTTGTAGCATCAGTATAGGACGAGAATGTTTGCACAACGCCCTGACTTACCAAAACCACCGCAAAGATGATAGATAGCGGTAGCAGAATGTAAATGACCGAACGGGTCAGATCGACCCAAAAGTTCCCGAGGTGTTGCTTTGTGTTTTTGATCAGGCCTTTCATTAGTGCTATTAATACCGCCAACCCGGTTGCCGCACTTAAAAAGTTCTGTACTCCAAGAGCTGCCATTTGCGTGAGATAGCTCATCGTGGTTTCGCCGCTGTACGATTGCCAATTAGTATTGGTGACAAAGCTTATTGCGGTGTTTAACGCAAGGTGCCAGGAAGTATTCGGTACTTTTGCCGGATTCAGCGGCAGCCAGGCTTGAGTCATTTGTAGGGCAAAAACAACCACAAAACCAAAGAAATTGAACCAAAGCAAAGCAAACAAATATTGCTTCCAGTTCATCTCTTGTTGCGGATCGACACCACAAAAGCGATAGATTAACCTTTCGAGCCATCCGAAAACCGGTGTCAGGAGGTGTTTCTCTCCGCCAATTACCTTCTTTATATATTTTCCCAAAACGGGAGTCAGAAGGACAAGTGCCCCGAAGAAGAGGGCCAGTTGAATAAATGAGTTCATCGTTTGTCTGTTTTACAGCAAATAATCTTAGTAGGATTTCACTGCAAAAGTAAGGCGGAAGTCATAAGGGGATTGTAAAGAAGCAAAAGCAGAGTATAAAGATTTTATAAAGATATTGATATGACAAATAGAGTTTATGTCGAATAGATTATTACGAAATTGATTAATACGATTTTGTTCAGACCTCTCCTCCTAGCCTCCTCTCCCAAGGCGAGGAGGAACACGACAGTAACAATGAGAGATAAACCTCATTAATACAGATGTAACGCCCCTCTCTTCGGGAGAGGGGTTGGGGAGAGGTCAAATATTGGAATTGAGAAATAAATTAAACGGCATAATGTCTAATAGATGTAGATGAATATTATTGTGGTTGCTGATGAAAAATCCGCTATCTTTGAACTGTTTTAATAAAGAAAATGGATAATACGTTTGTCATCATATATGTTATTTTAAGTGCAGGGGCATTGTTGCTTCTGAGCCTTACTGCTGTGTATTTCTACAAAGCAGCACGTCGAGCTAAAGCCGAAAAACAGCGTTTGGAGCAATTGTGCGGAGAACTGACGAAAAAGATAGAAAAAACCGAATTGCCGTCTATCGAAGCTAAGCTGAATCCCCATCTTTTTAAGAATATTCTCAACTCTATCCAGTCGCATGCCTACCAGACTTATTATGCCATGGATAAGCTGGCGAACGTGCTTGATTATATTCTGTATGAGAGTAACGGTTCTTTTGTTACGCCACAGGAAGAAATTGAGTTTGCTCTCAATTTGATCGAAATCAATAAAATAAAGGTGAGTCCTCTGTTTGCCATGAATGTGAAAAATAAAACAGACGAATCCGATCCGCTTTACCGGACGAAGGTAATGGCTCCGCTTATTTCGGTCGATCTGATTGAAAATGCGTTTAAACATGCCGATTTGCAAAGTGGCGATGCTTTTATTGCAGTTTCGTTTGAATTCAGACAGGGAGTATTTTCGCTTACAGTCGCCAATAAGATTTCTTCGCGTACGGCTCTGCACAAAGAGAAAAGCGGTATCGGCTCTGCAACGTTAGAGCAGCGCCTGCAAATACTTTACAACGGGCACTATCGTTTGGATCGCGAGGTGGAGAATAATACATACACTGCTCATTTAACGATTGACCTCAATGGAAAAGCCTCTGAAGTGTCTGCTGCTCGATGATGAGTTGCCTGGGTTGGCTTATCTGAAAATGCTTTGCGAGCAGATATCGGGTTTGATAGTGCTTAAAGCCTTTGCTGATCCTGTCGTTTTCCTGGAAGAGGCCGCCGTAACAGACTTTGATCTTGCAATCCTCGATATTGAAATGGGCGGAATGGATGGATTGTCAGTTGCCCGATGCCTGAATGGTAAGCCGGTGATTTTTACCACTGCATACAAACAATATGCTACGGATGCATTTGATATCGATGCGGTGGATTACCTAGTGAAGCCGATTCAGAAAGAGCGCCTGCAAATTGCCGTGGAAAAGGCGGCCAAGCGCATCGAACTATTACAGAATCAGCCCGCTTTTGTCCGTTTGAATACGGATAAAGGCAGGGCTTTATTGTTTTTCGACAAGGTGCTCTATATTGCCACCTCGGACATTGATAGCCGCGACAAAGCGGCAACGCTCGATGATGGTTCGGTGCTGATTTTGAAGAATATTTCCTTCGAAAAACTCTTAGCTCTGTTGCCTTCCGATAAGTTCTGCCAAATTAATAAACAGGAAATTATTGCACTACGGGCAGTCCGGTATTTTTCTCACGACGAAATCGTAACGAATCTTCCTGCGGACGAAGGCTTACTGACGCTTCATCTGAGCGAGGCTTACCGTAGCGTTTTTATGCAGAAAACCATTCGTTGATTTCTTTACAAAATTTTCCTGTCTTGTTGCAAAATCCCCTTTGACAGGACTCTCCAGCCTTGATTTTATCAGCTTTTTGCATAATCTTTGCACAAAAAAGGAGGTCGTCATGCATCGTTTGAAAAATACAGGGTTTTATGTCGTGGTTATGGCAGTTTTTTCTGCATTGATGGTGTGGTTTTTTCATGCCGGAAAATCCCTTGAAGTTGGAAAGACGATAAAACCGGCGCTTAGCGATGATAGCATGTGGACGGCTTTTCTGCAATCTCTGGGGGTGAACTTCGGACACCCGCTGGCTATTCTTCTGTTGCAGATTGTTACCATTATCCTTGTTGCTAAACTCTTCGGTTGGATTTGTACCAAAATAGGACAACCGACGGTAATTGGAGAAATCATTGCCGGTGTGGTGTTGGGCCCCTCTGTTGTCGGTCATTATTTTCCCCATTTCTTTTCAACGTTATTTCCGGTTGCGTCATTGGGCAATCTTCAGTTTATTAGTCAGATAGGGTTGATTTTGTTCATGTTTATGGTGGGGATGGAACTCGATCTGAAGGTGGTGAAGAAGAATGCCGGCGATGCGTTTGTTATCAGTCAGGTGAGTATCATTGTTCCGTTTGCACTGGGTCTCGGACTGGCGTATGCCATCTACCGGAGCTTTGCACCGGCCGGTGTGCCCTTTACTTCTTTCGGACTTTTCATCGGAATTGCCATGAGCATTACGGCCTTTCCTGTTCTTGCGAGGGTAGTGCAGGAGCGGGGACTGCATAAAACGCATCTTGGTTCGGTGGTAATTACCTGCGCGGCGGTCGATGATATTACGGCATGGTGCCTGTTGGCTGCTGTTATTGCCATCGTGAAAGCCGGATCGTTTGCCAGTTCGCTGTATGTGATTGCGTTGGCTATTGTTTACGTGGTTATAATGATCAAAGGTGTACGTCCGTTTTTGAAACGGGTCGGCGACTTGCATACTTCGCGCGAAAACCTGAGTAAACCAATTGTTGCAATATTCTTCCTGATTTTACTGCTTTCGTCGTATGCCACAGAATTGATCGGTATTCATGCTTTATTCGGGGCATTTATGGCGGGAACCATGATGCCTGATAACGAGAAATTCCGTAATATTTTCATTGAAAAAATTGAAGATATCGCGCTGGTGCTTTTACTTCCTCTCTATTTTGTGTTTACCGGGTTGCGCACACAAATCGGACTGCTCAACGATGCTTACCTTTGGCAGGTAACAGGGTGTGTTATCCTTGTTGCCGTGGTCGGGAAGTTTGTGGGAAGTACCGTGGCTGCCCGTTTCGTGGGGCAAAACTGGCGTAACAGTTTGTCGATAGGCGCCTTGATGAATACACGGGGATTGATGGAGTTGGTGGTGCTGAATATCGGTTATGATCTGGGCGTGTTGTCTCCCTCTGTTTTTGCCATGATGGTGATAATGGCGTTGGTAACTACATTTATTACAGGCCCGGCGCTGAATCTCATCAATAAACTCTTTAAACCGGGCAAAGAAGAGGTCTCGACTACCATCAGCCGTATTGGTAAGTATAAAATATTGGTGTCGTTTGCAAATCCGGAGCGGAGTGTGGCATTGCTCCGTCTGGCTTATAGCCTTACCAGTAAGCAAAGTGGTAATTCTATGATTACGGCCATGCACCTTTCCCCGAATAACGACCTGAATCAGTTTAATGCCGCAGAGTACGAAGAAGAAAGTTTTACCCCCATTATTGCAGAATCGAACCGGTTGAATGTTGATGTTGCCACTTTGTTCAAAGCATCTAATGACATTGAGACGGAAATAACCCAGATGGCGAATAAAGGGAATTACGACTTGCTGCTGATCGGTATCGGACAGTCAATTTTTGAGGGCAGTGTATTGGGAAAAATCCTTGGTTTTACGGCGCGTATCATCAATCCCGATCTTTTGCTCAATAAAGTGACCCGACGCGAAAAGCTGTTCGAAAACTCTCCTTTTGATGAGAAAACACGGCTGATTGTGGGCAAAAGCGAAGTGCCGGTAGGTATATTGATCGATAAGAATTTTGTGAAACCCGATCGGGTGCTGGTAGCTTTGTTGTCGCCCGAAGATTCGTTTTTAATCGGTTATGCCCAGAAGCTGATCTCGAATGCAGATTCGCAGGTGACGGTAATCGATAGTCGTCAGGCGTTGAAACATTCATCGGATATTCGGGAAACGATTCGCAATATAGAACAAATTGCTCCGAATCACATTCAGACGGTTCATGAGTCGAAGGTGACCCGCGAAATGATTCGTCATCATGACCTGTTGTTGATAAGTATTAATAGCTGGAAAGCGGAACTCGATCGTGAGAGCCGGTGGTTGAAAGATATTCCCAGTACATTGATTCTTAAGTCGTGATAGGCTTGTAAAAGAGATTTCGGATAAATGTTGTTTGGAAACGACAAACCGCGCCATGCATTTGCACGGTGCGGTTTTCTCTTTAGATATTTGGTTTACGTTGAGCAAAACTAACCTATTGCTCAATGCTTCTTTAAAGCATATTGTTTCGTGTCTGACGTATCTTTATCTCAGACTTCTTGCTCTTCAGGCGAGGGCTGATGCTCCATTATTTTTATCCCCGCTTTTATTTCGTTTATCTTCTTCTCCTTTATTTTTTTCTGGTATTGCGATGGAGTGCATCCGTAAAAAATTCGGAAATCTTTACTGAAATGAGATGCCGTGCTGTAACCTAACCGACTCCATAGCTCCTGTATTTCAATCGATTCGTCACTTTTAAGATAGGAGCACGCTTTCTCCATCCGCAGTCGTTTAATATAACGACGTGGTGTTTCTCCTGTTACTTTTTTGAAAATCCGGTGGAAGTGATATTCCGAAAACATTGCAATTGAAGCAACCTCTTTCAGTGACATATTTTTCCCGGGATTTTCTTTCAGGTACTCAATAGTTTTCTTTATACGCTCTAAATGATGGTCGCTATTCATTCGAGTTAAATGTTTGTGCAAAAATAGATTTAATAAATTTAGCAATGTGTTCAAATCTTGCTTTTTAGATATTTTAATTAAAAAAATGGTTTCCGTTTTTTCTATCGGACTGACTGCGGCTTGTTTAGTAAATTCACTATCAGGGATATTGTAAGATTGCAGAAAATACGATTCGTAAAAGAGATATGTTTTTTCATCTCTGTCTTTAATTTGGCGGTTTTAGTGTCCGGTTCTTCTTGTATATTTCGGGTTTTGTGTCATTCAAAAAGCTTGTAAGTTGTTTTAAGTTGTAAAAAGAAAGCTGTAAGTTTGTCTTCTTATTAGTAAATATGATGCTTGCATTTAATTGTTTATAACCTTTTTATCCTATGAACCGTAAAATCTTATTGGCCTTTATTATTTCAATTGTTATGTCTCAGTTTTCGAATGCTCAGCAAAATGAACTTTGGAACGGCAAGAAATGTGCTGTAGTGCTTACATATGACGATGCAATTGATGTTGATCTCGACAATGCCATACCTGCCCTTGATTCGGTAGGTCTTAAAGGTACTTTTTATATTATCGGACAGTCGCCGGTGGTGGCAAAACGAATGAACGAATGGAGAGCAGCTGCGCAACGTGGACACGAGCTCGGCAACCATACGCTTACTCATCCCTGCGACGCGACTCTACCGGGGCGTAGCTGGCTCACACCCGAAGACGATCTTAGCCGCTTTTCGGTAAAACGGGCACAAAACGAAATCAGAATTACAAGCACCCTTCTACAGGCAATCGACGGCAAAACCGAGCGCTCTTTTGCTTATCCATGTGGAGATCGTACCATTGGCGGCGTCGATTTTTATAAACCGCTTGAAAAAGAATTTACCGGAGCCCGCGGTGTTACGCCGGGTTTACAGCACAGCAACGAAGTCGATCTCAATGATATTCGTTGTTATATGATTAACGGAGAGGGAGGCGATTATATGACAGGTCTTGTGAAGCAGGCCTTGGAATCGCATACGTTACTGGTTTTTCTGTTTCACGGCGTAGGTGGCGGACATAACATCAATGTTTCGCTTGAGGCGCACAGCAAGTTGCTCCATTTCCTGAAAGCGCATGAAAATGAAATCTGGATTGCTCCGATGGTGGATATGGCCAGGTATATCCGCGAGAAGCAGCAGTCGGCAAAAAAATAATTGCCAATTGTTTTTTCTATGAGGCTAAAAACTTGGATGATACTTTGCCTGTCAGGTGTTGTTCTGATGTTGGTGATAATTTCGTTTGCGAACTATCGTGTTGAAAGTTCGACTAATTGTGATGTGTTTAGCAATATAGCTCAGTTGCCTGCAAATAAAGTGGGATTGCTGTTAGGTACATCCAAATTTATTCATGGAGGCCGCCCAAACCTCTATTTCTACAATCGCATTGAGGCTACGGTGCAGCTCTTTAAGGCGGGGAAGATCGAAGTGGTTGTAATCAGCGGGGATAATGGAAGAAGTGGTTATAATGAACCTCAAGATATGAAGGCTGCATTAGTAAAAGCCGGAATATCGCCGGAAAAAATCTATCTCGATTATGCCGGATTTCGTACTTATGATTCCGTCTATAGGATGAAAGCCATTTTCGGACAGACAAAATTTACCGTTATTTCTCAGGAATTTCATAACCGAAGAGCTGTTTTTATTGCAAAGGCATTGAAACTGGATGTGGTCGGCTTTAATGCCAGAGATGTGGATGCCTATAACGGATTCAAAACCAGATTGCGGGAGCGCTTTGCCCGGGTGAAAATTTTATTGGACGTGTTTTTTCAGTTCAAACCCAGGTTTTTGGGCGAACGTATTTTAATCAGTCAATAATTAGTTATCGAGCTGAAATAAAATGATAAACTATGAAATCATTTCCCTGTGCTTTCAGAATTATACTGTTAATTCTGGTTGTTGGTGTTTCTGTTGTGGCTAAACCAATGTCGTCAATTGACTCCATCCGTTGGCTGATGCAACAGTCGCGGTTTGATGAAACGATCAGGATTACTCAACGGCTGCAGCAGGCGAATCAGGCGACAGCCGAAACTTTTTATCAGGAAGGACTTGCCCTGAAAAATATCTACAGGTTTGCCCGGGCTATTCGTTCATTCCAAAAGTCGTATGAGATAGATACGCTTCGGTCTGAAATCCTTTCCGAACTAGGGAGTTGCTATAAATCGTTGAACGATTACGGGAAAGCTCTCGGTTGTTATGAGAAGGCTTTGCTCAAAACGCCCTTGTCTTCGGGGGTGATGGCCGATGCTGCCAATGCGTATATGATGGCCGAAAAATATGAACGAGCGTTGGAACTCTATCGGAGTCTATATAAGAATGAACCACTAAACGTTTATTTTCTCCGCAACATTGCACGTTGTTACGACTACATGGGCCGAGAAGATTCGGCCATCGTTTCTTATGATAAATGTTTGTATCCGATTAATGGCGATTATCAGTCGACGTACCGGCTCTGCACTCTTTGGCTGAAGAAGAAAGCTTACGATCAGGCTTTGTCGCTGACAAATCAATATATACGTCAAGATTCTACCAATGCCCGTATCAACAGCCTCAATGCCTATCTTTATATGATGAAGCATTTTTATGCAGAGGCAAAGTGTTTGTTTCTGAAATGTTACCGGAATCACGATGAATCGAAGTTTACCCTCAAATACCTCGGAATCACTTCTTTCAAACTAAACGATATGGAGAGTGCTAAAACCTATCTGGAAAAAGCGTACCAGATCGACTCTACCGATTATGAAGTGACCAATTTTCTGGGTATCGCCTGCTCTTCGTCGGCTTATAAACGCCTGGGTATTTTTTACCTCAATAAAACGCTTCAGTTAATCACGCCCGATTCTGTTTATCTGGGAAATATCTATGGTAATCTTGGTAAGGCTTACGATGCATACAGCAATGCTCCCTGCGAAAAGTCGCTGGAAGCGTACCTTAGAGCAATGGAGTTGAATCCGGCCGACACGCTTTCAGTGTATTTGGTTGCCAATAAGTATGATAATTGTCTGAAAAATAAAACTATGGCGGTGAAGTATTACCGGCGGTTTGTCGATATGTTTCCGGCCCGGAAAAAGAGTGAACCGGCAGAGCCCAACGTGATCTCTCTTTACAATACGGCTCTACGTCGTCTGAAAGAACTGACGCAAAAATGATGTCTGTCTCCATTGAAAAGTATCGATACTAGCAACTGATTGGATTTGCGTTTCGGTTGTTGGATAAAATCTGCTAAATTAGCAGTATCGAATGTTTTATCCTATTAGACAGTAAATGAGAATGAATACAATAGTTTTTGATATAGACGGTACTCTGATCGATACCGAACAGGCAGTGTTGTGTGGTTTACAGAGTCTGTTGAAGACCGATTACGGCAAAGAATATTCATTGAAGGATCTGGAATTTGCTTTCGGGTTGCCGGGCTCCGATTCTTTACCGATGTTCGGTATTGAGGATGTGCAACATGCCAACCTGCGATGGAACTTCTTTTTTCAGCAATTTTTTCATACGGCAAAGGTTTTCGACGGCATCCGCGAAATGTTGGTGTCTCTGAAGAAAATGAACCTGCAAACCGGCATCGTTACCTCCAAAACGCAAAACGAGTTTAAGCACGAGTTCGCTCCTTTCGGACTGGCGGATCTTTTCGATTATGTGGTTTGTTCCGATCAAACCGAAAAGCACAAGCCAGATTCCGAACCGATGCAGAAGTTTCTGGAAGTATCAGGTGCAGCAGCCGCACAAACCATCTACATCGGCGATACGGTATACGACTGCCAGTGTGCTCACGGAGCCGGAGTGAAATTTGGACTGGCGGGGTGGGGCAGTCGCCACCCGGAACGAATCGCTCCCGACGTGACATTTCGGGTGCCGGCTGATATTGTTGAGTGGGTGAGAGTCTGAAAATATCTTCGGTTTGCAATGGATGGCAGTTGAAATTCACGTTGTGTTATCGTTGTTAATATTTAAAGAACCGTTTCTGATTGCTAAGCCTGCACAAGAGAAAAGAATCAGATGTCAAAACCAAACAGACTTTATTCGCGAATAGACATAAATGGATATTTATGAATTCATTATTTAGAACTATTAGTATTGTTTTTTTATTAATTGGATTGGCTAATTGCAAAGGGAGTGAAGATGAACCTAAAACTAATATAGCTGATTCTGGTATTTATGTTTTAGTGAACAATCCAATAGTATCAGTAAGCAATCCTGCAATATTAGAAGGAGCTGTAAAGTTATGGCATAATAATGCACTTACTAATATATCAGCATCAGGAGCGGATTACTATCTTGCTTCGGGTCTGTTTGTAGATGGTAATGACACCTATATTGTCGGATATAATGCAAGTACAGGGATGGCTGTATATTGGAAAAATAAGACGCTGGTCACTTTGTCAACTTTAGGTAATTCTAAGGGATTGGCAATATGTGTATCGAATGGGGATGTCTATGTTGCAGGAAATACTTCATATGGAGGCAAAACCTATGCCAGATATTGGAAAAACGGAGTAATTACTAATCTTACAACCGGGAAATATGTTGCAGCCGCAACTTCTATTATTGTGTCGAATAATGATATTTATGTTGCAGGCTATGAATATAACAGTTCGACTATAAATATTGCCAAATATTGGAAAAATGGAGCGGAATTTAGTCTTACAGATGGAACTTATTCGGCAAAGGTAGAAGCAATGGCACTGTCTGGAACAGATCTTTATATTGCGGGTTATGAACGTAACAGTTCGGGGAGTAAGGTTGCTAAATATTGGAAAAACGGGAATGCGGTTTCATTAAGCAACGGGAATTATGATGCTGAGATTAGTTCAATATTTATTGATGGAAACGATGTGTATATGGCCGGGTACGAGGGAACCCAATATACTCCGAGGATTGCCAAATATTGGAAAAATGGGATTGGTACAACTGTAACCAATAGTAGAAATTTATCAGAAGCTCTTTCAATCATTGTAAAGAACAGTGATGTTTACATTGCAGGTGAGGAACATAATGGAACAGCTTCAGTTGCCAAATACTGGAAAAATGGAACGGAAATCATCTTAGCTTCAGGAGGAGCAGATGCAGTTGCTCAGACTATATTTGTAAAGTGACAATATTTATCTTGACGTTGTGACAGAATCAACACGTCCGAGAATCGTTGAATATATGTAGCCTCAAACGACAGAGGAATGAATGAAATGAAACAGAATTAATTCATGGAACTATCCGAAACGGTTAAGATTATTCCGGCAGCCATTATTGGCCTGACCATACACGAGTTTGCCCATGCCTACACGGCCTATCGACTGGGCGACAGCACGGCCAAAGACGACGGACGTATATCACTCAACCCGTTGCGACATATCGACTGGATGGGTTTCTTTCTGATCATCTTTGCCGGTTTCGGGTGGGCCAAACCGGTCAGTTTCAATCCCGACAACCTGAAACACAAGCACCGCGACGAGATTCTGATCTCCATTGCCGGACCGCTTTCCAATTTCTTGCTGGCTCTGTTGCTTCTGATCGTGGCACGGATACTCTTTGTCTATCCCTATTTCAATGCCACCGAGACGGGGATTGCCGTTATCAACCTGATAGTTCTTTCGGGAATCATCAATTTCGGCTTGTTCGTGTTCAACCTTATTCCTTTGCCTCCGCTCGACGGTTCGCACGTGTATCTTACCTTCCTTAAAGACATCAATCCGACATTGATGATGAACCTCTATAAATGGGGAACGGCGGCGTTGCTGGGTATTATCCTGCTTGAAAACTATGCGCATCTCAATATATTGCACCTGTCGCAGATTATAAACCATATAACGGTGTTCTTTCTCAGGTTGCTGGATTTTCAGTAGCTGAAACAAGAACCTGATAAAAATCAGGATGGAACGCAAATTGCGCAAATAATCGCAAATTAAAATACCATCATAATTAGTTTCGACCGAAAAGCGAGGCACTTTACAATGTCCGTATAACGTGCATGAATTACGCATTTAAGAATTTGGCAAAGAAACGATACTGAATTTGTCAAGAATGCTACGTCAGATTCGGAGCGGCCTTGTCCGGAGAGCCAAAAAACAAGAGAGGCAAGCGTAAAATTGTCCATTGTTTGAAGCTCCTGACGAAAGGAAGGGGCAAGTTTGGACAATTTAGCTTGACGAACGCCGGTTTTTTGAGCGAAGCGGGCATAGCCTTGACCTTTTTGCTTCCTTTTTGTTTCAAGACAAAAAGGAAGTCGGGGTTACAGGGGCGGAAGCCCCTTATATAACGTGGTTTTGGCTTTTGCTCAGGCAGAAAAATATGTTCCTTCGCCCTGCCGAGAATAGAAGATGCCGTACCGTACAAAAGCTCACATCAATTCCTCCACGGTTATAAAATCGTCGGCTGGTAGGAATAAGCAGCTAAACTAGTTTCCAAGCCAAACAAAGGTGATGGTCTAAACGTAAGAACAAACGTCAGTTGTCTGACGCATACATAGTAATAATAAATAATCAGGAATCATTTAAAATCATGAACATGAGAAAAACACTTGTTATCTTTATCCTTTTAGCTTCAATTTTTTCGTGCGAAGCACAACCAGGTATTTCAGTCGAAGTGGCCCGTTCCTTGAACAATGCTCCAACCCCCAGCGCCGGCTACGGTAAAGACCTTGGAGATTTTAAGAGCGGGATTTACACTATCACCAGTGCCGGACTTGAGCGCCAGTATACCATTGATATCCCCAAAAACTACGACAAAAACAAAACATACCGTTTGATTTTTACCATGCACATGATGGGCGGAAGTATGAAAACAATGGTTGATAATAACTATTATGGTCTTAAAACCTATGCCGAAAAAGATAACGTTCCTGTTATTTTCGTTGCACCTCAGGGATATACCGATCAAACACCCTGGCGTACACGTGATGACAAAGATCATATCTTCTTTGCCGATATGCTTAAATTGTTTAAGGATAAACTGAGCATCGACACCTCCCGTATCTTTTGCTGCGGCTTTAGCTTTGGCGCTATGTTTACCTACTCGTTATCATTAGAATTTCAGAGCGATCTTCGTGCTGTGGCTTGTTATGCTCCGGCCAACTGGAACATTTATCTTCCTGAAAACAAACACAAACCTCTGGCTTACTTTAGCACAACAGGTACTCAGGACGGTCTTTGTAAATATGTCAACTCTGATGAAAAAAGAGAGGGTGGTAAATATTGTGTATTGACTCATGCCGAAGATAACGGATTAAAACAATTGCCGGAATTACCGTTAGCCACTACTCCGACTCATGTCACCACTGAACTTAAAGGACTTCCTGCCGAATATCCGGTGATGTTTGGTTCATTCGTGGGTGGACATACCGATAATGCTAAAGATCCCGGTTCTGAGGTCAACTGGATCGCCAAAGAAACCTGGAATTTCTTTATGCGTTTCTAAACCTCAGTAGCTGGTAGATTAAAAAAACGGCAAAGGCGGTTTCCCGATAATCGGAGAACCGCCTTTGTTATTTTTTCACTTTCAAGACCGCAATGTAATGTGCGCTTTTGTCTGGGTTACTACTTGTAATTAATGTTGTGATTGTCGCAGTATGAAACGTATTTTGCAAGAATTTCATTCCAACGTTTCAATGTAAATCTGCAAATAACTTTATGTTCTCTATCGTAAACCAGTGTGTTTTTATATCCAAAGTAAGTTGAGATTTTTACTTGAACATTACAAATGTATGTCACAATATTATCCTCATTTTTGTATTTCTCCGAAAACGCGACAATACTACTTAAAAACTGATATACATCTTTTGAATTTCCTTTAAAATATTCGACTTCATAACTTCCGTCATCTCTGCTGTCAAAGTAATTCTGGTATCCCCATAGTGAAAATATGTCAGTTTTAGCTTGTTTCTCGTTCTCAATGACTTTCCAATGAGATAGATATGTTTTGTCTGAAGAATTGTCAGAAAATACAGTTTCAAGTTTATAAGTTTGTGAAAATAAGTTTGCAGAGACAATGCAAACAAGCGCTATTGAAGTTATCTTTTTCATTTGGTATAGGGTTTTGAAGTTCGGGATATAAAATTATCACCATCTGTCGCACTATTGTTTCGTTTGGCCATTCCATGCCTTCCCGGTTTTGCCGACCGGCTGTTACTATTTTGTTTTAACCTTGTCATTTTTTGCTCCCGCACGAAAAGAATTCAATTCATTTCGCGCGGGAGCGGTATTCAATTAAGAATTTTGCAAAAGCAAGGCGCTAAATTTGTAAAGAATGCTACGTCAGATTAGGATCGGCCTTGTCAGGTGAGCCAAAAAACAAGAGAGGCAAGCGTAAAATTGTCCATTGTTTGAAGCATCTGACGAAAGGAAGGTGCTAGTTTGGACAATTTAGCTTGACGAACGCCGGTTTTTTGAGCGAAGCGGACATAGCCTTGACTTTTTTGCTTTCTTTTTGCGTCAAGTGGAACATCCCGACCGCAGCCTCGGGGACAAAAAGAAAGTCAGGGTTACAGGGGCGGAAGCCCCTTATTTAATTCTTAAATGCATAATCCCTGCG
Organism: Paludibacter jiangxiensis; assembly: GCF_001618385.1. Classification (NCBI taxonomy): domain Bacteria; kingdom Pseudomonadati; phylum Bacteroidota; class Bacteroidia; order Bacteroidales; family Paludibacteraceae; genus Paludibacter; species Paludibacter jiangxiensis. Next base: position 99,700 of record NZ_BDCR01000002.1, read on the forward strand.
TATTGTATTTATTCCCTTTTGATAAGTAGTCGCGAAAGCGAGCCTGGATATCCGCGTTGGCTGGCTAGTTCACTAGCCAGATTATCAATCTCGGTTTTTGAGATGCTGTCAAGCAGTGCATTTTGTTTTGCATTCGATTGAAATGCCGGAATAATGTTTTCTTCCTGCATTTTCTGAATGATTTGCATGGCTACCGTTAAGGCCGAAGACGCTTTTACAATCTCAGAACGTGCATACGATTCACATGGGAAACACACTTCACCTACTCTTCGGTTGGGGTCATCTCCGGGTATTTGCTGTGCTCCGTGTAGGGGCGGTCCACCTACAGTAGCCGATTTGAATGACGGTACATATTGAGAGGTATACCGGATGGCCGATTGGGTTCTTTCGTCGATTTCCTTTTGATTCCATTTACGGGCAAGTTTCTGTTGGATGGCCGGGTCAAATTCGGCTGGTGATACATCTTCTTTTGATTGTATCAATCCATTGTCAAACAAGGTGATATCCTTGGTCATGCCGTGAATTTGATAATAGTCATTATTGTAGGGTGTTAGCTGTGCCATGCCGTGCGTACTGCCACGCTCTCCGTGAAAAATCATTTCAGGAATTAAGCCCGGAATGCTATGCCACTTGGATATATATGCCGCTTTGTATTCAATCAGTCGGTTAGCGTTTAGCTGTAGGTATTCATCTACATTCGCAGTGTTATAGCCGGACGAATTGACTAAATACTTCACTTTGTAGACGGCATCCTTTGTGCTTATTTCCCAGTTATAATCTAAATTCTGACCGCGTACATCCCTGATGTTTGTGACTTTCGTATTCGTTTGTAGCGTACATTCTTTGGCTTTAGTCAGAGCTAACTGCGCTTGAGCGGCTACCCGAAACAGGTTCCAGCCATATTCCTCTACTAAGAATACCGGCATTTTTAATTTCTCGTAATCGATGTATTTAATAGCGTTAGCCATCCATTCATCATGCGATTTGGGCCGCTTTACAGTAGCTTGTTTGGCTAATGAAACCAAATCTTCGTGCGTATAGACTTTGTAATAGTTGGCCGGATTGCCAAGTACTTCATTAGATGCATCTTCGTCCACTAACTCCTGATAGTAGTTTGCCAGAAGTTTGAGCTTATCCTCAATCGCATTTACATCCAAATTTTCTGATTTTGGAACGCTGATAAAGGTCGGTCTTTCGTCAATCGATTGCGGGAATAGTCTTGCCATTTCGATTGATTGACGCATGAGCTGTTTACATTGCTCAATAGATATGTCGGGGTAAAGATTTCCTCCTGCGTGTAAGTGGCAGAATGGAGGTCCATTCACAAGGCTTTCACCTTGTTCAAATAAAATATTGTCTATTCCGTATTGGGCGAGTTGCAAAGCAGTAACAGAACCTGATATTCCACCACCGATAATGCCCACATTGTATATCTTACTCATTTCAAAATATTTTTTGCAGGTCGGAAAAACTATCCAACACTACACTTGGTTTATAATCTGCGATATTCTCGTTGTAATTGTAGCCATAGGTCACACCCACGCTATTCATACCCGCATTTTGCGCCGCAAGAATATCATTTTTTGAATCACCCACCACGATGCTTTTTTCTGCAGTCGTATTCATCTCTTTCGCTAAATAAAGCAAAGGGGCGGCATGAGGTTTTTTCTCTGGCATTGAGTCTTCGCCAAGCCAGCGTTTAAAGTACGGTTTAATGGAAAGAAAATCGAGAATTGGTTCAATATAGTCAAACGGCTTATTCGAGCAGATCACCATCTTATAGCCTTTATTATCAAGGTAACGTAGCGTTTCTACTACTCCCGGATACGTGAATGTTTTCTGACACGATACCTCTTTATATGCCGCAAGATAAAACGCAAATGCTTCTGCTAAAAAATCACGCGTTGGTTCCTTGTCCTGCATGGCAAGTTGCAACGCTCTTTTTACCAACATAGAAGCTCCGTTTCCAACAAATGACGCAATGAGATCTATCTCTATGCCTGGTAAATTAAAATGGGTCAACATTTTATTGACAGCCGTTGCTAAGTCGGGAATGCTATTGATGAGTGTGCCATCAAAGTCGAATATAATAAGTTCTTTATCTTTAAAATCCATAGTGCTTAATTTTACTACAAAGATGTGGAAGTTTTGATGAAAAACTAAGCTATTGGAGGGAATTTTAAAAGAAAATGTATTCTATAGGCATCATTTTTGCAATTAAACACAGCGATGTCCATAGGGTAGTGGTGGTTTACTTTCGTTGATTGTGGCCGTTGGTTGCGGGAGTGGGGGACAGAATGCAAATTACGCAAATCAATACAACACCACTTGTTACAAGTTTGCCTGTTGTTTGCGTCCAAGCTACACTTCGTTAAGTTTGAACGAGAATATGCCATACTTGCGCCATCAGGCGTAGTAATTTACTCTTTTCATGTCTGTCTTTTTTTCTATCATGCCGCCTAACGGATAGCTAAGCGACGGTAAATCAATTGCAACGCATTGTTTTACTGTTGTTTAGGTGATGTTGTGGCTAGGAATTTTTATAAAATATCATTTACATTAATACTATATCCATTATTACTCAATTCTTTAGCTAAATCAAATTTCCACCTCCCATTATCACCATCATACGAAATATAAATAATACCGTGTATATCTGAAGGCAAATCAATTTTTTTACTAGAATCAACTAAAGCCACAACTCGATTTCGCCCAAGTTTTGCATAAAAAAAACCAAGTTCTAATACAACATTTTGCCTTGCCCTATAGTTTTGTTTATTGTTCGAATCAAAAACTATATCATCTGCTGAAAGTATAACAACAGCGAAGCCAACATTTGAATTAAAAAGAAATTTCTCGATAATCGTCATACCCATATTTGGCTGTTCGTGCAAAATAATTGGTTCTAATCCTAATTTATCAATTATACGTGCTACAGATTGTTTTATTTCATTATTATGTCCATGAACAACAAAAACCTTATGATTTTCTTCATAAACTAACTTATTCATCCTTTCAGAAATATCATTTGCTTGATTTGGCTTTGTTATAAATTCTTCTTTTTGGCTGCTTAATTCTATATCATCAATGATTATATCCAAAATTGAGATAAGTTTTTGTTGATTATCTTCAAAGAAAAATCCATTTTGATTTATTTTACTCAATCTAGTTGAATATTCATTTTCAGATCCAAATTTTTTATCGACAATCTTTATTACTCTTTCAATTGTGTAACGCAAGCTGTTTGAATCAAACTTTATATCTGGATCAAGTAAGTCATCTTTTATATCACTAAGTTTTTTCACATAAGTATCCATAATTACTTTTATTTAATTTAAAATTGTTCAATTGCGAAAAAATCAATTACCGGTTTTTATTCTTAGCCATAACGACCGAGGCTATGGGCATTTGGCGGTTTGCGGGAGCGTTCGCTGTCGCACAGCGACAAAGTGAATTGAAAATCAGCGAAGCTAATGCGGGAGCAAAACCTGCGAAATACACGTCAGCCAGCCAATGGACATAGGCGTGTGTTATGGGCAGTTTTTTAGATTTATTTTTCAATTGGCCTTGTCCTTCTGCCTGTTTTTACAAGTGTATGAACAGCTGAAAAAACAGACTGTACGGGACAATCTAATTTATAAGCAATTGAATAATATACCCTTTTTTTCCATGATTCTTTTGGTAATAACGCTTCTACTTTATCAATAAATTCAGCTGTCAAAGTTGGCTGATTATTAAAACCTGAATTATGTGCAATTCTATCATATCCCTTGATATTATCACTTATTTCTAACTTTTTGCATAATTCCAAAAAAACGCTCTTTTTAAGTTTCTGTTTACTGTTTTGAGCTGGAAATAAATCTTTTAAAAGTAGCCAACTATGCTCTAATTCTTCAAGGGTGAACCTAGTGAGGTCAAGTTTTATCAAATCATATAAATTAAAGTCAAAATTACCTAGTAGCTTACTAACTGTTATAAAACTAACATATTGACGTCTGAATTTAAGGAATTTCTCGCTTACATTATTTGAGTTTGGCCGTTTACTTTCAAGAAACTTATCAGTCGTTTTCATAATGTATGCAATTTGTGACCAAACTTGCAAATCAGTAAACTGAGAAAATACAGTATTATATGACATTTCATTTCTCATGAACTTTGACTTAAGGTTACTTGCTTGTTCTGGAGATTTTAGAATCAATGAAATGAAGCCACTAGCCATATACAGAGGAGTTACCATTTTATCCGCCTGAATACCTTGATTTTTGTAAAAATTTGCCCTCCTTTCGTAAAAGAAATCTTTCATTTTTAATGCTTCTTCAATATCTCTTTGGATTTTATCTGTTGCGTGTAAAGAATAGAGTTCAACTTTTGTTTGATTGTTAGTGGCACGGATTATTTCATCTCTATTTTCACTATTTTTCGAAACAATTACCTTTACAAGTACTGACCTATTATTTACGTCTAAACCACCTTCTGAAAAATATCTAAAAATCGATTCTGAAGTTTGTAAACCATTTACAATTTGAATATCTTGTATTTGAATTGATTGTCCTACGATACTTGCATCTGTTGCAAGTATCGTAACCCCATTATTTAACCACCAAAAGTCGGGAGAATTATCATTTAATAGAGTGTTTTTTATATCTTCATTGACACTATTAAGTCCCATGAAATCACGGACATTAGAGTCAAATAAATATCTCTTAAGCTTCCCATTATCAGATATAAAACTAAAATAATCATTAAGTTTGACTAATAGAATATATGTTTGACCCCTAGATAAATCATCTAAAAAAGGTAATTCAATAGAGAAATTTGGTTTTTTTCTATGAAGTTCAATCAATTCTGTTGAACCAAAAAATAAGAACTTTGAATTACAATTTCCGAAATAATCATTTGCCATTTGTTCTATTTGATTTGCACGAGCCCAAATAGAATCTCCAATTTCATCATAGTTACCTCTAGAGGCATAACAAAATCTAGTTTTAAATTCACTCAATCTTGGTGAAACCTTTTTGTATGCATGTTTGAAATTAGTTCGTTGCTCTAAAATAGTTTCGGAGTACTCACCTTTAAGTTGTGAATTTTCAATTGATAAGTCAAATAATTCTATAAGACTTGCTGCCAGATTATCAAGTGGTGATTGTCTAAAAGTGTCATGGTGTTTACATGTAATAATCCATACTTCTAAAATAGACCCAGACTTAGGCCAATTAAACCTATCTAAATCAGACAACAAATGTCCATTGACGAATATAAAGAAACCATCAATTCCTCCGTCCAACGCACCATCTACACTGCCCGATATTATTTCGTCTTGAGTTAAATCGTAATCTTTCAGAATTTGTTCAAATGAAAAATACTCAAAGACTTCATCTCTTTTATTTGAAGGTAGTTTTAATTCAATTCTTTCATCGATTATTCCATCAATGAGTATTTTGTCATTCTTTGCCATAATGAATTGTTACGAATATTTTATTACTAATAAATAAGCTGTGAGTTTTTTTAAAATTGCTCATAACGGTAAATTGTATGAGTAGTGGCAGATTGCGTGTTAATTTCCTGTCAAACCGCTATGCAGTTTGAGCGGGCTACAAAACTTGATATTTACCACATCGCCTGCCATTACTTATACAAAATGTTGTGCTTCGTTATTTTATTCAAATAAATAAATCTTATTCAAGGCTCTTCTTGCTTCACTTTCGTAGCAACCTCTATTTTTCATCTTTACAAAGTAGTTGAGTATTGGATCATATTCTTTTTTAGGGAATAAATCCTTTTCAAAGTCTTTAGGTAAACCATTTAAAAAATCTGGCTGCATTTTAAATCCGCACATTAGATAGCTACCTAATTGATTTTTTGCATAACCCCATCCAACATGTCCGAACCATGCATCTTGAGCATCAGGTCGACCTGATGGAAAAATTTTAGGGCGAACTCTGCTATAAGAAAAAACAGAATTTTCAGGACACCTAAAAACGTAGATTATTGAATTTTTAAAATCTTTTATCGGCTCTGTTTTTGTAATGCCCTCGTTATCAATAATCATCTTATTTAGAGCAAACCATGCTGCGACTTTTAGTGTTTTAGTCAAGTCAAGACCAATACTAGGCATACCATAATGTTGTGCAATTCCTAAGGCAAATCCGTTCATGTCAATTCCACCTTTAATTGCCATTATATCTTTCTGATATTCTTGGAATTCTAAGGGTGTTAGTTCTTCAGAGTAATCTATACCAATGTCATTTAATAATATTGCTGCTTGACTATGCCACATACTATGCATGAAGTTCTCATTGAAATTGCTTCTCAAATGACTTGGTAGGAACGATGGTTCTTTTATATCCTCACTGCCATAAAGATGACGCTTTTCATCTTTATCACGATCAATTGGATAATGACTATGTTGTCCTCTTAGTAGGATTTGATAATTTGGATTAGCTTTTTCCATTTCGCTTACTAAAGGTGATATTGAATCTAAGCTACTCACCTTAAAAATTGGAATTTTCCTATAAGGTACTCTAAACGTATCAACAATTTCATTACTTATGCCAGTTGGATAATAATTTAATTTTTCTCCAACTCCATATGGAGTTAAGTTATTATATAGCCATGAACTAAAAACACGACCATAATAATCATCAATTAATAAATCATCAGAGCTGATATCCTTGTTTGATTCATTTGGTAATGTTGCAAAACTTATTTCGTTTTGAATAGGGTAAATATTATAAAACCCAGTGTGTAATAATCTATAATCGTCTTTCTTTATCTTTTCCATTTTATGAAACTAAAACGTTAGAATTAGGATTTAAGGGTATGCCCAAACTTTCACAAACCCAAATTTGAATAAAATAAGAAAAAGAGGTAGATGAATTAGCATTTAAAAAAAGACATTCTTTGTTTCCCCCAACTGCTTCTATGTACTTATTAAAGTAATCAACAGACGCAGTTAATTCAGAATGGAATTGACTAATTGGTGACCAGATTAAATCAGCAAACATATCATATGATTTAATCATTATTCTTTCATTATGTATTACAACCTCGCTTTTGAGACTTGCTTCCCTTATAAATTCTTCAAATAAGCTCAATATTTCTTCATCTAGTTCTGACAAGAATACATCTCTGCATGATTTTTCAACTTGTATATTCCTTAAAATACCTTCAACCAAATTAGGGTAACTGTTTGAAAGTAGTTGTTCGTATGTTTTCTCATTATCCACTGGGAGAATTAGGGCTGTTTCTTCTCTTGGATTATACCCAGACTTAAGTTGTTTATATTTAATTACAAAATCCCAACTTGTCAAGCGAGAATTAAAATGCTTATAGAAATCGTGAAGTATTTCCTTGTTATCTACAATCATAATTTGTTCGAATTACCTTTTTTTTAATGAAGCACAACATCTGTATATGTGCACCTTTGGTGCACATATATCGACTATAGGTGATTGTTTTTGTTTGTTTAATTATCTGTTAGTATAACGTTTACGCGTATTTTGCAAACAACGTTGAAGGTACACATATCCAATTTATTGATAGATTTATTTTCCTATCTTGATTAAATATCCAACTTGTCTAAAGGATTTATGATATTGTCTATTCCCTTGGTGGTAATATGTGTGTAAATCTTGGTGGTCTTTGTACTTCCTTTGCTCCGACCTACATCAATCCCCTCTCTTTCTATATTTTCACCACAAACATACGATAAATAATTAACAAATTAAATGCAATTTATGACCGGCGTAAAAAAATAATTATTAAGCTAATTGATCGTAAAGAGAGGTGTAAAATAACAAAGGCTTCATTGAATTGTTTTGTTCAATGAAGCCTTTGCTGTGTATGTCCGTATGGAATTACTTCGAGTTTTCAGGCGTTTTTAGCCATTTATTCAACCAGTCGAAGAAGGTGCGTTGCCACAGGATGCCGTTTTGCGGCTTGGTTACCCAGTGGTTTTCGTCGGGGAAGTAGAGGTAGCGCGCCGGAATGCCTCTCAGCACGGCGGCGTTGTAGGCTGCCATTCCCTGCGAAGCCACGATACGGTAATCCTTTTCGCTGTGAACCACCATAATCGGGGTATCCCATTTGTCGACGAAGCGGTGGGGTGAGTTGGCATAACTGCGTTGTGCCGTGGGGTTGTTTTTATCCCAGTAGGCACCGCCCAAGTCCCAATTTACAAACCACATCTCTTCGGTTTCGCAATATTGCTGTTCCAGATTGAAGATGCCGTCGTGTGCCAAAAAGGCTTTGAAACGTTTGTCGTGGTGACCGGCCAGCCAGTACACCGAAAATCCGCCGTAGCTGGCACCCACGCAACCCAGATGTTCTTTGTCCACATAGGGTTCTTTGGCAAGTGCGTCAATAGCCGAGAAGTAATCCTTCATGTTCTGTCCGCCGTAGTCGCCGCTGATCTGTTCGAGCCATTCCTGACCAAAACCGGGCAATCCGCGACGGTTGGGAGCCACCACAATATAACCGTTAGCTGCCATAATCTGCATGTTCCACCGGTAGCTCCAGAACTGGCTTACCATGCTTTGCGGTCCGCCTTCGCAGAAGAGCAGGGTGGGGTATTTCTTGTTTTTGTCGAAGTTGGGAGGATAAATCACCCATGTCAGCATATCCTTGTTGTCGGTGGTTTTAATCCAGCGACCTTCCACGTTGGCAATTTTGAGCTGAGCCATCAGATCTTTGTTCTCGAACGAGATTTGGGTCTCTTTGCCGTCGGCCGGATTGATCGAGAATATTTCGGTGGGAGCCGACATCGACTGACGCGACCCGATCAGGTTTTTGCCTGCAAGATCGATGGAGAGATAGTCGTGCACACCTTCGGTCACTCTGCGGATAGCGCCGCTTTTTACGTCAGCCACAAAAATGTCTTCCACGCCGTGGAACGGGCTGATAAAGTAGAGTTTGCTGTTATCCTTGCTCCAGCAGATGTTGTGAGCGCTCTGGTCGAGCTTTTGGGTATAGTCTTTGGCGGTTTTGGTGGCAAAGTCGTACACCATCAGGCGCGACTTGTCCGACTCGTAACCGTCGTGTTCCATGCTCTCCCAGGCAATCTTTTTGCCGTCGGACGAGAATACCGGATTGATATCGTAGCCCATCATCCCTTCCGAAATGTTTTCGGTGGTTTTGGCGGCAATATCGTAGAGGTAGATGTCCGAATTGGTAGAGAGGGCGTAGGCTTTACCCACCTTTTTGCGGCAGGTGTAGGCAATCTTTTTGCCGTCGGGCGACCATGCCAGTTGCTCCACGCCACCCATCGGGCGCATGGGCGATTCGAATTGAGTACCCTGCAATAGGTCGATGTCGTTGCTCAGTTTGCTGCCGTCGAAATCGGCCACGAAAGGATGAGGATAGCTGTCTACCCATTCGTCCCAGTGGCGGTACATCAGGTCTTCGTTGACGCGGCCCGTTGTCTTGTCGAGTCCGGCAAAGAGTTTCGCCTGCGGGTTCTCTTTTTTGACGGTTTTGATGTAAAGGATGTGTTTGCCGTCGGGCGCATATTTAAATCCTTCGATGCCGCCGTCAATAGACGAAATCTGTTTGCGATCCTGCCCGTCGAGCGTCATCTCGCAGAACTGGTCGTTGCCATCCTTGTCGGGATAGGTAAAACCGATGTGCTTGCCGTCGGGGCTGAAAGCCGGACTGCCTTCGCTCTTGGTCGTCTGCGTCAGGCGTTGTACGCCACTGCCGTCGGCATTCATCAGGTACAGGTCGGCGTTGCTCTTGTTTTGTTCAACGCTGTAGTAGCGCACGCTGTACAATACTTTTTTGCCGTCGGGCGAAACACTTACATCACCCACACGTCCGAAAGCCCAAAGCGCTTCGGGGGTCATCACTCCGTTCTGCACTTTGAAGTCGCTTTTTTCAATCAGCTTAGCTTCGTCTTTTGCATGGGAAGGAGTTGCGCATAAAGTCATAATCAATAAAGTAAAAATCAGTTGCTTCATAAAATGAATTTGAGAATTTCAAAATTTGGGGATGTGAAGATTTGGGGATGTGGAAATGGAACTGACAAAATGAATTAAGCGCAAATGCGATTGATTTGCGCTTAATTTTCACATTCTCAAATTCCCAAATTTTCAAATTATCGGGTTAAATATACTCTTCCTTGAATTTTACCTGTGCGTCGGTAACAAATTGCCGGATATGTTGTTCGTTTTCTTTTTTGCAAATCAACAGTACGTTGTTCGACTCGGCAACGATGTAACCTTCCAGACCATCGATCACCGCCAGTTTGCCCGGTTCGAGCGTCACAACGTTTTCTTTGCTGTTGTAATACTGGGCATTGCACTTGAGAGTAACGTTTTTGTTGTCGTCTTTGTCTGACAAATCGTAAAGCGAGCCCCAGGTTCCCAGATCAGACCATCCGAAATCGGCCGTCAGCACATACACATTGTCGGCCTTTTCCATTACGCCGTAGTCGATGGAAATGTTGTGGCACGAAGGAAAAGCTTCGTTGATAAATTCCTGCTCTTTGTCAGTGTTATAAAATTCCTGGCCTTGCGAAAATTTTTGGTGCATTTCGGGCAGCAGCTTTTCAAAGGCGGCATCAATCGTCTGAAGATTCCAGAGGAACATGCCGGAGTTCCAGAAAAACTCTCCACTCTTCAGGAATACCTTGGCTAATTCCAGATCAGGCTTTTCTGTGAAAGTCATTACTTTGCGAAGCGGACCTTTTCCGTCAGCAATCTGGATATAACCGTAACCGGTTTCGGGACGGCTCGGTTTGATGCCCAAAGTCAGCAGGCAATCGTTCTTTTCGATAAAATCCAGTCCTGTTTTGATAATAGAACCAAACTCATCTTCTTTCAGAATCAGGTGGTCTGATGGAGAAACAATAATATTGGCTTTGTCGGTTTGCGATTTGATGCGGTGTACGGCGTAAGCTATACAGGGAGCTGTATTGCGGCGGCAGGGTTCCAATAATACCTGATCGGCTGAAATTTCAGGAAGTTGTTCAAGTATAAGGTCTTTGTAGATTACATTCGAGACTATAAGAATGTTTTGTGCCGGCACAAATTTGCTGAAGCGGTCAAAAGTCATTTGCAGGAGAGAGCGTCCGGTGCCAAAAAAGTCGAGAAACTGTTTGGGGCGATTGTTTCGGCTGAACGGCCAGAAACGGCTGCCGATTCCGCCTGCCATGATGATACAATAATTATTTTCCATAGTTTTTTTAACCAATTGAATATAAGATTGTTGTTTTATGTTGGTTATGCAAGCAAAGTTACACTATTTTTTGTATCAACACAAAGTGATAGTTTAATTTTTAATACATGATATACTCTTTTGGAAAACAGTAAGGTATGATTCGTCTTGTGTAGCTGAAAGTGAACCCGGATTCAAAACTGAAAGCATCCGTTGTTAAGTCATGTCCGACCTTTCAGGTCGTGTCGGTAGAAGCTTGTCTTCTCGCAGGTCGCCGACCTGTGGTTATGCAAATAAGGCTTTTCAAGCCATTTTATCTGCATGTTTGTTATGTAAGGAGTTGTGTCAAACCTGATAACTATATTATGATCATCCGCAGAATCACCCAAGAGGTTTCATAAGACAACGTCGTAACCCAAAAATAACGCTGGAACTCATCGGGGTGTAAGTTCGTTTTGTAATTAATAGACGCTTCAAGCGAAAATATAAGGATTTCCGCTTCAAAAACAGTAAATTTGCTCTTCATAAATTAGACAAGACAATGAAATATAATTTTGACGAGCAAATAGACAGAGAAAATACGAGTTGTTATAAATACGATTTGAGAGAAAAGGTGTTTGGTACAGAAAACGTGATACCCATGTGGGTGGCGGATATGGATTTCCGTACGCCACGATTCATTACCGATGCTTTGAAAGAACGCCTTGAACACGAGATTCTTGGGTATACTGTGCCGCCTCTCAGTTTGAAAAAAATATGCGCCGACTGGCAAAAGCGCCGTTACGGTTGGGATGCAAATCCGGAGTGGTTCGGTTTTGTGCCGGGCATCGTAACGGGATTGGGTTTTGCGGTGAATACGTTTACACAGCCCGGCGATAAGGTAATTGTGCAACCACCGGTGTATCCTCCTTTCTTTAAGGTGCCGAACGGTAACGGTCGTGAAGTGGTTTACAATCCTTTGAAAGAGGTGAATGGTCGTTATGAGATGGATTTCGATCTGCTGGAGAAACAGCTGAGCGATAACGCGAAGTTATTTATTCTCTGTCATCCGCACAATCCCGGTGGACGGGTGTGGAATCGGGAAACGCTTGAAAGACTCGCCGAAATGTGTGCGTCGAAAGGCGTTTTGATTATTTCCGACGAAATTCATGCCGATATGACCTATCACGCTTTTCAGCATATACCCTTTGCATCCATTTCGGAAACGGCGCGCGATAATTCGGTAACCTTTATGTCGCCGAGCAAAACCTTTAACGTGCCGGGACTGATCAATTCGTATTATGTGATTCCGAATCCGGCCTTGCGTCGTAAATTTGAAACGGCGATGGAGCATGTCGATTTGCATGTGAACCTGTTTGGATTTGTTGCTACGGAAGCGGCTTATACACAGGGTGAAGAGTGGCTCGGTCAGATGGTGGATTATCTGGAAGGAAATGCCCGAACAGTTGTTGATTACTGCGATAAAAATATTCCGGGAGTAAAAGCCATGATGCCCGAATCTTCTTTTTTGGTGTGGATCGACTTTGCGGAACTGGGCCTAAGTAACGAAGCTTTGCGAAAACTGATTATCGACAAAGCCGGGCTTGGATTGAATGACGGACCAACATTCGGTCCAGGAGGAGACGGCCATCAACGCATTAATGTGGGTTGTCCCCGCGCGTTGGTAGTAGAAGCCATGGAACGCATCGAAAAAGCGGTGAAGGCAATGTGATAATGTGCCAATATGAAAATGGAATCTTGGAATTTGAAACATGGGATTTTGAAATCACAAACTTCTAGGCCACAGATTCCTAAGTGGTAAATCGTAAATGTCTATCGGATAGTTTGCTTACATGTTTGTCCTGTAGGGACTCACTATGAATAACCCCGTACGTAGTGCGGGGAAAGAGAGAACAATCGCAGGTATCAACCCTGTGAGGGTTGACTATGGTTAACAATCGAATCGGGCAACCCACTATGGGGTTGAGGGGTCTGCTTATCGTCTGCCGTGCGTTACACGCACGGTTATTTAAAGTCAACCCTTTACAGGGTTAAATTGTAAATCGTAAATGTCTAAATTGTATATTCACCTATGCCAAAACTAACATTATTTATACAGGAAACCTGTCCGTTTTGTCGCCGGGCGTTGAGCTATATCGACGAACTGAAAAAGGACGGAGCATACCAGGAAATTGAACTCGAAATTGTGGACGAGAACATAGAAAAAGAGCGCGCCGATTCTTTCGATTATTACTATGTGCCGACTTTTTATCTCGGAGATGAAAAGCTGCATGAAGGTGGAATTTATCAGGAAGAGGTAAAAGCTTTGTTCGACGATGTCCTGAAACGGAGTTGAAGGCAGGTTTGACGATCATTCCTGTCTGGGGTTAAACCCAAATTGATCAATAGAAAAATTTCTATTGATCAATCGACGATTTTTGCAGATTACCTGCAAAAATATCGGGGTTAACCCTGACAAAAATATTATTTTTCGTCAGCCCTTCGGGCAAATTCCGCTGTTACGGAATTTGGGTTAAACCGACTTAAACGGTTTATTTTGTTCGCTTTTTTGCCTTGAAAGTCGGGGAAAAAGGTTATATTTGCATGATTTTTCAAAAACAAACAGAACACCACTATTTTTCAGAAAATGAAGGTATTAAAATTTGGAGGAACGTCTGTAGGGTCGGCTCAACGCTTCAAGGATGTTGCAAAGTTGATTTGTGATGGTAATCAAAATCTTGTAGTACTGTCGGCTATGTCGGGCACAACCAACACTTTGGTGGAAATATCAGACTATTTCTACAAAAAGAATCCGGTAGGAGCCCTGGAAGTAATCAACGCGCTGGAAAAAAAGTATTTGAATACAACCAAAGAACTTTATGCTGCTGACGAAACCAGACAAGAAGCAGAAGTTGAAATAAAAAAACTGCTTAATTATATCCGTACATTCTCGAAAAGTATTTTTACTCTTTTCGAAGAAAAAATCATTCTGGCTCAGGGCGAAATGCTCTCAACCACGATGATGAACATTTATCTGAAAGAAATCGGTGTGAAATCGGTTTTGTTGCCGGCTCTGGAAATGGTGAAGACCGATAAAAACGGCGAACCGGACAATGTATACATCCGCGAGAATATTGCAAAACAATTGCAGTTGAATCCTGATGCGGAAATCTATATCACACAGGGGTATATCTGTCGTAATTTCTATGGCGAAATCGACAACCTGCAACGCGGAGGCAGTGATTATACCGCATCTTTGCTGGGAGCTGCTATCGATGCTGAAGAAGTTCAGATCTGGACTGATATCGACGGTATGCACAATAACGATCCCCGTTTTGTGGAAGGTACCAAGCCGGTTCGTAATCTGCATTTCGAAGAAGCTGCCGAGTTGGCTTATTTCGGTGCTAAAATTCTTCACCCGACATGTGTGTTGCCCGCTAAACTGAGCAATATTCCCGTTCGTCTTTTGAATACGATGGATCCTACAGCTCCGGGTACACTTATCTCGAACGAAACAGAACACGGGAAAATCAAGGCTGTAGCTGCAAAAGATGGGATTACCGCGATAAAAATCAAATCGGGCCGTATGTTGCTGGCTTATGGTTTTATGCGTAAAGTATTCGAGATTTTCGAAAGCTATCAGACTCCGGTCGATCTTGTTACTACTTCTGAAGTTGGCGTTTCTGTTACAATTGATAAGACCAAACATCTCGAAGAGATCGTTAACGACCTGAAGAAGCTGGGAACGGTGACCGTTGAAAAAGATATGGTGATTATCTGTGTCGTTGGCGACCTGTATCACGAATACGTAGGTCTTCAGGCTATCGTGGTGAACGCCCTCAAAGATGTTCCGGTTCGCATGGTTTCTTACGGAGGAAGTAATTATAACATTTCATTCCTTGTTAATAAAGACGATAAAATTAAAGCTCTTCAGGCACTGCAATCTATCTTTGAATAATTATTTGCTAATAAACTAATTCGCCAATATGTCAATTAGCTGGTTCCACTGAATCTGATAATTGGCATATTGGTTTTGCTAAAAGCTGTTTGGTGCGTTGGCATATTAAAATATAGAATCTATGGTAAAAGGATCTTTTCCTGTCGATAAACTGAGGGTGGTTGAAACACCCTTTTATTTTTATGATCTGCAGTTGTTGAAGCAGAACCTTGAGGCTGCCAAAACAGAAGCCGAACGCTATGGCTATCATGTTCATTATGCGGTGAAAGCAAATGCTAACGACCGTATTCTCGAAACTATAGCTAAGGCCGGTTTCGGTGCAGATTGTGTGAGTGGTGGAGAAGTGGAAGCTTCTATCAAAGCCGGTTTTCCTGCAGGCAAAGTGGTATTTGCCGGAGTCGGTAAAGCCGACTGGGAAATCAACCTCGGACTTGACAACGATATTTTCTGTTTCAATGCAGAATCGATTCCCGAACTGGAAGTGATTGACGAACTGGCCGCCGCCAAAGGCAAGAAAGCCCGTGTGGCTCTGCGTATCAATCCGAATGTGGATGCTCATACTCACCACTATATCACTACCGGCCTGAACGAAAATAAGTTCGGCTTCAATATGGAGGATATGAGCAAGGTGGTGGATTTGCTTAAAACTCTTACCAATGTAGAACTGGTTGGAATTCATTTTCATATCGGTTCTCAAATCACGGATATGTGTCCGTTTCAGAACCTCTGCGTTCGGGTGAATGAAATTCAGGATTTCTTCGAACAAAAAGGGTTCAAACTGGAGCACGTCAATGTTGGAGGAGGATTGGGAATTAATTACCAACATCCTAACCATGTTCCTATTTCTGATTTTGAGGCATACTTCAAGGTGTTTCATAATCATCTGCAATTGCGCCCCCGTCAACAGCTTCACTTCGAGCTGGGACGTGCCATGGTGGCTTCTTGCGGTAGCCTGATCACTAAGGTGCTCTATGTGAAAGAAGGAACTACCAAAAAATTCGCGATTGTGGATGCCGGTATGACCGACCTGATTCGTCCTGCTCTTTATCAGGCATATCACCATATCGAAAATATTACATCCGACGAGCCATTTGAACCGTATGATGTTGTGGGCCCGATTTGCGAATCGTCCGATACATTTGGAACAGCACGTATGCTCAACGGAACAAAACGCGGAGATTTGATTGCTCTTCGTTCTGCAGGTGCATATGGCGAAATTATGGCATCCCGCTATAACCTGAGAAAATTGCCCGGAGTTTATTATTCCGATCAGGATTGAATTTTGGAAAGGACAGGCAATCAACTGAAAAAATAAATTTGCTGAAGATAAATCGAGATGAATATTTTAGCCTCTCTACAACGTTTGACGGCAATCGACTATTGTTTGATGGCCGTTTTGTTGGTAGTGTTTGGAATACAGATTTACTATTATAGTTATCACTTCGCATCTATTATTAAATACAGGAAGAAAAGAGACAACGGCATTGTTCCGTTTGTAGAGAATCTTCCTCCTGTGTCTGTGATTATTTGTGCTAAGAACGAGTCGGAGAACCTGCGTCAGTTTCTTCCTGCGATCCTCGAACAGGATTATCCCTGCTTTGAGGTGATTGTTGTAAATGACGGCTCGACCGACGAAACTTCCGATTTGCTTCAGGAACTAAGCCTTACATATCCGAATCTCTATCGCACTTTTGTTCCGGAGAATGCCAATATTCGCAGTACCAAAAAGCTAGGGCTGACCATTGGAATTAAGGCGGCCAAGTTTGATGTACTGTTGTTTACTGATGCAGATTGCAAACCTGCCAGCAACAAGTGGATCGAAAATATGGCCCGCAATTTTACTCAAAGTACCGAATTTGTACTGGGTTATGGAGCATATATGCAGGAAAATGGTTTCATGAGTCGTATGATCTCTTTTGATACACTTTTTATCGGCATGCAATCTCTGGGGTATGCTCTCAATGGTCATCCATACATGGGTGTGGGACGGAATATGGCGTACCGGAAGGAAACTTTTGTGCGGATGAAAGGCTTTTCCAAATCACTTGGCATTCAGTCTGGTGACGACGATCTGTTTGTGAATAATGGGGCCAATGAATACAATACCCGTGTAGAAATATCGGCTGAAAGTGTTACATGGTCGGTTCCGAAGTCTACTTACAGGAGTTGGTTCCGGCAGAAAGAAAGACATTTATCGACATCGTCTTTCTATAAAGCGGATGGTTTGTTGCGTATTGGAGTTGAAGTGGCCTCACGGGGATTGTTTTATGCCTTGATTTGTGCAATAGCGATTTTGTCTCCCTGGACATTTGGAGTTGTCGCCGGTATTGTTTTCTTGATGCGTTATTCTGTACAACTGATTGTTGTCAATAAAGTTGCCAAGCAGTTTAATGAACGGAAATTCTATTTTTCTCTGCTGATGTTTGATGTTGTGTTGCCTCTGATAAGCCTTTACATCAAGATCTTTAGCAAGAAGAGTATTTTTAAGTGGAAATAAAACAGTTGCTTTTATATATGTACAGCCTCCGGTATTATCGGAGGCTTTTTTGTATTTGTTTGTCACTCATTCTTGTTACCTTTGCGTATGGAATGTCGTCTGAAACATTCACAGACTACACAAAAAACAAAAAAATAATATCATGTCAGTATTTAATGATTTAGAACCGAAGCTTCTTTGGAGCTTCTTTGATGAAATTCGTCAGGTGCCTCGTCCTTCAAAAAAAGAGGGTAAAATTATAGCCTATTTGAAGGCGATCGGCGAAAAGTTGGGTGTTGAAACAACGGTTGATTCTGCCGGGAACGTGGTGATGCGTAAAGGTGCAACTGCCGGCAAAGAGAAATCACCGGCTGTGATTCTGCAAGCACATGTTGATATGGTTTGTGAGAAAAACAGCGACGTGACCCATGATTTCGAGAATGATCCGATCGATATTTTTATTGAAGATAATTGGTTGAAAGCCAAAGGGACCACTCTGGGTGCGGATAATGGAATTGGAATCGCGGCTGCATTGGCGGTATTGGCTTCGGATACTATAGAACATGGCCCGATTGAATGTCTGTTCACCGTTGACGAAGAGACCGGACTTACAGGAGCTGCGGCGTTAAGTGCCACTGCATTGAAAGGAAGTGTACTGCTTAATCTTGACTCCGAAGAAGATGGCGAGATATTTATCGGTTGTGCCGGAGGTATCGACACGGTGGCAACTTTGGCATACACACCTGTAATGGCTCCAAAGAACTATTTTTGGGCTACTATAAGTGTGAAAGGATTGAAAGGCGGGCACTCCGGAGACGATATTGAAAAAGGCCTGGGAAATGCTAATAAAATACTTAATCGTTTTTTGTGGCAACAAGCGCGTAAAACTGAGTTGCGCCTGGCTGACTTTAACGGTGGTAATCTTCGTAACGCTATTGCACGCGAAGCTCATGCGCTGATTGGAATTCCATTTGATCAGAAAGAGCAGCTGAGAATTGAT
Organism: Paludibacter jiangxiensis; assembly: GCF_001618385.1. NCBI lineage: Bacteria > Pseudomonadati > Bacteroidota > Bacteroidia > Bacteroidales > Paludibacteraceae > Paludibacter > Paludibacter jiangxiensis. The sequence continues at coordinate 118,264 of NZ_BDCR01000002.1, forward strand.
TTTAACCATTATATTACCGATGTAGAAGGAGAGCTTTTGTTGAAAGAGCCAGGCATCTGTTTAGAACTGGAGTCCGAAGAAGCACCGACCACGGTTGTCGATAAGAAAACCAGTGATTTACTGCTTAATGCCTTGTATGCCTGCCCTCACGGCGTTATCCGTATGAGTGATGAGCTTCCGGGTTTGGTGGAGACTTCCACAAATCTTGCTTCTGTGAAGTTTGACGGCAATAATAATATTGTTATTACAACCAGTCAACGCAGTTCTATCGAATCGGCAAAACACAATGTGGCGGCTATGGTTAATAGCGTGTTTACGCTGGCGGGAGCCTTGGTTAAGCATGGTGAAGGATATCCTGGTTGGAAACCGAATCCCAATTCTCCGGTAGTGAAAGTTACTGTCGATGCTTACGAACGTCTTTTTGGGGATGTGCCTCACGTAAGAGCAATTCATGCAGGTTTGGAATGCGGATTGTTCCTTGAAAAATATCCTCATTGGGACATGGTCTCTTTCGGACCTACCATCCGCGGCGCTCACTCTCCGTTCGAACGTCTCGATATTGAAGCAACACAGAAGTTCTGGAAGTTGCTGGTCGACGTGCTGAAAACGATATAATGATCAGGGCTCAGGAATCAGGGATGAGGAATTGGTATGGCGTTAGTTTTGCCTTATTTTTACACGCGATTTCTTATCCCTGATTCCTTCTTTTTTTAATCCTAATCTCTGAGATCCTTATGAAACTGATTACCGAAATATCAATCCCGTCTCCGTTAATATCCGTCACCTATGACAGGCCGTTGCTTACTATGGGTTCGTGTTTTGCAGAGAACATGGGAGAGCGGTTGCGGCAATACGGTTTTGATAGCGATGTAAATCCGTTTGGGATTTTGTATAATCCGCTCTCTATAGCTTCTTCTCTTGAACGTTTGATGAGCGGCAAACTGTTTACGGAAGCAGAGTTGTTTCAGTATAATGGCTTGTGGCACAGTTATGCGCATCATGGTAGTTTTTCAGCTGTGGCAATCGGCGAAACTTTGGAAAAGATAAATGCAAGTTTGGTGACGGCTGCGGAGCGTTTAGCTGATTATGGCATTTTGCTGGTGACGTTTGGTACTGCATGGGTCTATCGCAAAAATGATAGTGAAAATGTAGTGGCTAATTGTCATAAGGTGCCGGAAAAATACTTCACGCGTTCCCGCTTGTCGGTTGAGGATATAACTTCCCTCTGGATTCCTCTTTTGCAAAGATTGAAGCAACTTAATCCTAATCTTAGAGTCCTTTTTACCGTGAGTCCGATTCGTCACTGGAAAGACGGCGCTCATGAAAATCAATTGAGCAAAGCTGCTCTGTTGTTGGCTATTGAGCAGTTGAAAGATAGTTGTGACATTGCTTATTTCCCGGCATACGAACTGATGATGGATGAATTGCGGGATTATCGCTTCTATGCGGCAGATATGCTTCATCCTTCCGATTTAGCTATTGATTATATCTGGGAACGTTTTGTTGCCAGTTGCTTTGATAAATCTACCCGTGAAACCATGCGGGAAGTAGAACAGATTAACAGAGCGATGTCTCACCGTCCTCTTAATCCTGATTCGGAAGAATACTTGCGTTTCCGAAAGCAAACCTTGCTCCGCAAGGCCGATTTATTGCAACGTTTTCCTCATTTACGGTTGGATTGATTTTTTTTAGTGTTAAATAAGCTAAATAGTTTATTTTATTAAATTAGACATAAGGATATTTTTCTAAATTTGCCAAGTCGGAAGATATAGATATTGTCATTTTTTCTAAATCATATTCTTCTGACATTTCTTCCAAAATCTTTAGAGAAAGGCCAATCATCCCTGATGTCAGTTGATGATTGGCCGCGTGCCGGCAGTCATTCTTATTTTTCTATATATTTTTCACTAACCAAAATTGTTTTCAGAGCTTTATTGCAGGATGCGAATTAATGTTCGTATCCTGCAGTTGGCTATTATGTCGTTTCTGATATTTTTTAGCAGAAGTACTCATTCGATGTTTATATTTGTAGCCGGAAGACCTTAGCGACAATCACAAAGTTTAATTGCTTATGAAACTAAAACATGGTATAGAGATATTGACTCGAATTAGTTGTGCTTCAAACTTTCAGTGCTATTCTTTTTATCCACGAATTTTGAAAAAACACACATACAGAATGAGAAATATCAGTTTGTTCTTTCTGGCTGCTTTTGTGATTCTGTCATGTTCAAAAAAAGGAGATTCAGGAAGGGTGCATTCTGTTAATTGGGAAGCTCGCGTAGTTGGCCAAAAGGATATTTCAAAGTTAGTTCAGGGAAGTACATACCTGCCGGTTTATTCTTCAATATATCAATTACACGAAAATAAAACGTACGATCTGACCGTCACGGCAAGTATTCGTAATATTTCTCCGGCGGATACGGTTTATCTTCAAAAGGCTAACTATTACGGAACCGATGGACGATTGGTGCGTAAATATCTGCAACATCCGGTTTATATCAAACCGCTTGAAACGCTCGAAATTGTTATTTATGAAAAAGATCGGGCAGGAGGTACCGGAGGTAATTTTGTGTTCGACTGGGCTGCAAAAAGTGAGCAGAAAGCTCCTCTTTTCGAGGCTGTTATGATTTCGACTTCCGGACAGCAGGGACTCTCGTTTCTGACCCGGGGTGTGAGAATTGAGCGATAGCTGTAAATGATTAATTGTTAGTGTTTAATGCTGAAAAGATATTGCAATGAAAAACCATAAATTTTGCCAGAGTTGCGGCATGCCGTTTAGGGAAGACCCGAATGGAGGTGGAACCAATGCTGATGGTACAAAGAGCGCTGCTTATTGTAGTTATTGCTATCAAAATGGAAGCTTTACTTTTAATGGCACACTGAAGGAATTTAAGGAACATTGCCGGCAAAAGATGATTGAAAAAGGTATTTCAAAATTTATTGCATGGCTGTTTACCCGTGGAATTGGTCGTTTGGATCGATGGAAAAAATAAAACAATCAGGAGAAGTGATAATTTGTTGATACTTATTTTTATTCGGGGGTTTGAGTAAGGGGAGAGATAAGGCGCAGGCCGAAATCTCTCCCTATTTGTTTTTCTGTTATTGCCTGATTTTGCCCTTTTTGCAATTCATTGGGAATGGATATTTGTGTTATTCGTTTATAAATCATATCTTTGTGGTATGAAGAAGATGTTTCGAAACTACACGCTTGTGAAAATTGCATTGCTATTTTGCTTTGTGATGAACCTCAATGGAGGAATTCCGTTGCTGGCCGCAGAAGCTGAGCATCATTCGTCGCATTCTTCGTATGTTTTGGCCGTGTCTCCTTCCGATCATTTCGGAATTGCCGGTCAGGCGAAATTGTCCGGTGGTGTTAATGTCAGTTTGCCTGTAATGAGCAAAAATCATGTCAGGGAAACAACGCTTGCGATCCGCAATATTGCCTCGGTATATTTCAACAATCTTTCGCAATATACTTTCTATGCCGATAACCTCATTCGGCGTTTAGAGAAGCCGGATATCGTTTATCCGTTCCATTCTTTCTGGTAATCTTGTTTTTAGTTGAATCCGCATGATGGCGGAAGTGATTTTTTTGTCCGTCGACAGGCTATTGTACTGCCGGTAGTCGGATTGTGTCTTACTTTTAAACAACTAAAACATGGAAATTGGAACGACAATTGTCGGAATTATTATCATAGCGGTTTGCATAGCATCGTTGGTGTTGATGAGCCGCAGCAACAAATCAAAGCAAAATAACTTAAAGAAGTCTCTTGTAAATATAGCCTTGCATAATCATTGTGAGTTAACGCATTCGGAAGCTTGTGGAAATGTAGCCATTGGTATGGATGCTGCAAAAAAGAAGCTCTTTTTTGTGAGGAAGAAAGGCGAAGAGAACGTTTCTCGTATGTTGGATCTGAACGGACTTGCGAAGACTTACGTAGTGAATCTTAGTCGCACGGCGGGAGAAAAAGGTGAGTTGAAAGCGACTGATAAACTGGAGCTTATTTTGACGTTTCGGGAAAAGAATAAGCCTGACGATAAACTGGAGTTTTATAATGTAGAGAATGACAGTTTACGGCTTATGGGTGAGTTACAAATGATTGAAAAATGGAATAGCATTTTTAATCGATTCGTAAATGGAGATTCGATAGAAAAAATGTAATTTTGAACTGACATGAAAGCAATCTGTGGCAGAAACTACAGATTGCTTTCTGTTGTGTTTTTTACAGAAATCATTATGGATAAAACAGAAATTACATCTCAGAATGAACTAAACGTTTCTGAACCACCTGTGTTTGTGCCCGATTCGAAAGGGACAATCTGGTTGCATGTGAAAGATATCGTTTTGATTGTTGCCGGCATATTTTCGGCAGCATTCGGGCTGAAAGGCTTTTTGCTGACGAATCATTTTATAGACGGTGGTGTGACGGGGATATCGCTTTTGATATCGGCCGTTACGGGATTGCCATTCGCTCTGTTGATTTTCTTTATCAGTATTCCCTTCATGATACTGGCTTATCAGGTCAACGGTAAATTGTTTGCTGTAAAAACGGCATTGGCTATTACCGGGTTGTCGTTGTGTCTGGCGACAGTCTCTTTTCCTGACGTAACGAAAGATAACTTGCTGGTTGCTGTTTTTGGCGGAATCTTTCTGGGAGCCGGTATTGGCTTGGCCGTGAGGGGAGGTGCTGTGATCGATGGGACGGAGGTTCTGGCCGTTTATCTGAGTCGCAAATTGAGGACAACCATGGGGGATATTATTGTCGTAATCAATGTGTTGATTTTTTCGCTGGCAGCTTATTTTTTGTCTGTGGAAATTGCTCTTTATTCGATGATTACTTATGTGTCGGCTTCAAAGGCGCTCGATTTTCTGGTAGAAGGGCTGGAAGAATATATCGGGGTTACTATCGTGTCGAAACGAAGTGAAGAAGTCCGACAGATGATTATTGATGTGATGGGGCGTGGAGTGACGCTCTATTGCGGTAAGAGGGGATATGGCAAACACGGTGAAACTCAGAGTGTGGACATTGTATACACGGTAATTACCCGCCTCGAACTGGCAAAACTGAATACAGAAGTCGAGAAGATAGAGCCGGATGCGTTCATTGTTATGAACCGGGTAAAAGATACGAAAGGTGGTGTCATTAAAAAACGACCTCTTCACTGATGTGTTATCCGGTTAATTCTTCAGATAGGGAACCTGTTTGTTTTCTATCACATATTTCTTTACAGGGTGCGAAATTTTGCGCTGGCGTAAAGAAACCGCAGTGACTTTTACCGTGACGTCAATGGATTGTAGCTTGTTGCCGTTTTTCAGACAAACAAAATATTCTCCTTTCAGAGGTGATGTGATACGCGAAAAGTCGTTCACAACATTACCTTGTTTAATCCATTTGAAGGGCTTTCCGGCTTCGAACAGAAATGCATTGGTGGCATCGGTGATCCAGTATTCCACGCTTTCGCCTCCTGAAATGGAGGTGAGAAACGACGTGCCGTTGAGTGCCAGCGCTGCTAGCGGACCGTAACCGGGAATCGCGGAAACCAATGGGCTGGCCGATCTTAGTAGGCCTGCAGTTGCGTCATTGAAGGCTTTGTTCCCTGCCTGATTGACTCCGATATAGTAGCTGTAAGCGATGGTTTGTAATGGCAACGTATACGAAAACGACATCTTATTGCTTTTGGTGGATAGCAAGGCATGAATATTTACCACTTTGTCGGTGAGATTTGAAATTAAGGTGTCGGTAACAAGAGTCGTTTCCGTTTCGTTCTTACATCCGATAGTGTCTTTGGTAGTTTTCCAGTAAACGGTGGTGTTGAATTTTGCGGGTGCTTCACTTCCCGGAATCCGTTGAACGGAATATCGGCAGATTTTATCTTTCGGATCATTGTTTGTGAAGCGAAACAGGTAGATGCCGGTGTGAGGTATCGATATTGTTTTTTGTTTTATTTTGGATGTCTTGTAGTCGGCAAATTGAGAAGATGACGGATATTCAAGAATTTCTACGCGGTCTATTTTCCCTCCTTTTTCAGATTCAAAAGAAAAAACCAGTTGGTCGCCTTCTGCTAATCCGCACAAGTATTCATGCGTTGTCTGTTTTTCAACCTTGACTGTCGATTCATACACATTGATCGGATTTTGCCCCATAATAAATGACACCATTGTCATCATCACCATAAAGATACCGCAACGTAGTTTCATCTTATCCTTTTTTTGTTGCAAAATTAAGCTTTTCCATCCATACGAGTGGCTTTTGCATTCTGAAAAACGACAATTGCGTCTGGTTTAGACTCATCGTGTCACGTACTATGGTAGGGATTCACGAATCGTATTGTTCAATTATTTTGTGGGAATTAATACAATTCGCTTGTTTTTAATTTATCTTTCGAAGATATTCGATGGGTAGGTCACTCCTCGTGACTCCCCTATAAACAGGGACTTGAAGCGAATTGTTATTTCTAATACTGCATTTATGGGAACACTCAATGCTACCGAAGTTATAGAATGGGCGAAACAGTTTCTGTCGCAAGCAGAACAGGAATTGACTGTTGAAGAAAAAAAAGAGCAGGAAAAGTATGCTATCCTGATTCAAAATCCGAAAGATAAATTTTTGCTGTCGAAATTACTTGACGAATCGTTGCAAATACGAAGTAATAAGCGGCTGGCACGTAGGATGAAAACTCTTTTCGATCGTTATGGCGTTCCTTCTTTTTTCGATAAAACAGATGCTTTTCTTATTAAGGTATTTGCCTGTTTTGGGTATCTGTTTGATTTTATTGCAGTTCCTGTCTTCAAAAAACGGCTTCGTTCCGATACCGCAAAGGTGATAATAAACGAAGAAGCCTCTTTGTTGAATCGTCATCTAAACGAGCGGAAACGACAACATATCGGGCAAAATGTCAATTTGTTAGGAGAAGTGGTTCTGGGTGACGGAGAGGCAGATCATCGTTACCGACATTATCTGGAAGCCCTGAAAGATCCCCGCATTAATTATATTTCGATCAAAATTTCGGGTATTTATGCTCAGATCAATCCACTGAATTACGAGCAGAATAAAATAGATCTGTGCGAAAGACTCTCCCATATTTATCAACAGGCAATAGATTATCCTTTTGTGGATGATGATGGTCAGTCGAAAGCCAAATTTGTCAACCTTGATATGGAAGAGTATAAGGATACAGAACTTACGCTCGATGTTTTTCTTACCGTATTAAGTCAGCCGCAATTCAAAAACTATTATGCCGGCATTGTGGTGCAGGCGTATCTGCCTGATGCATGGGGATTTCAAACCCGGTTGCTCGAATTTGCTAAAAAACGGGTTGCCGAAGGTGGTGCTCCTATCAAAATGCGTTTGGTAAAGGGTGCTAACCTGCAAATGGAAAGCATTATTTCCTCGCTTAAGGGTTGGGAGAATCCGGTATATGATTCGAAAGTGAAAGTGGATGCCAATCATTTGCATGTTCTGGAGCGTGCTTTGGAGCCAGGGAACGCAAGAGCGGTTCATGTTGGTGTGGCGACACATAATTTCTTCAGTATTGCGTACGCTTACCTGCTGAGCCGGAACAATGGAGTTGATGAGTATGTTACCTTCGAAATGCTTGAAGGGATGGCCAATCATTTGCCTCGCGTTATGCGCAAACTGGGACGACAGATTATTTTGTACACTCCGGTGGTAAGTGATGAGCATTTTTTGAACGCAGTTTCATATCTTGTTCGTCGTTTGGATGAAAATACGGGAAAAGATAATTTTCTTAGTTATTCCTTTAATCTGAAAGTAGATAGTGAGCACTGGAAGTTTCTCGAAGCTCAGTTTTTGCAGGCCTATGCTCTGAAAGACAGCGTGGAGGTTACTCCTTTAAGACGACAAGACAGAACAAAAGAAGGGTCAGCCATACAAGCGGATTTGCATTGTTTTAAAAATGAACCCGACACCAACTTTGATCTGAAGCCAAATAAAATATGGGCGGATTCTATTCGTCGTGCCTGGATGAGGCATAAGGAAGATAAACCATATGAGATACCGGTTCAGATTGGAACCAGGCACTCTTTGTCAGAGAAGAAGAGATTGTATTTAGATCGTAGCCAAAACGATGAAGTGTGTGTCTGTAAGGTGAATATGGCTAGTCATTCGCAGGTGAGGGATATTGTAATGCTTGCGGAGAAAGATGCATCGGAGTGGAGAAAGAGTTCGCTCGATAAAAGAAATCGTATTTTGCACAAAGTGGCAGATCATCTTGCTGCGAAAAGGGGACACCTGATCGGATGTATGTCTGCAATTACAGGCAAAACATTTAATGAAGGTGATGTGGAGGTGTCGGAAGCAATCGATTTTTGTCGTTACTATCCTATTTCTATGTCTCGATTCGAAGCGCTTGAAACAATAAAAATCTCACCTAAAGGTATCGTGTTGGTCATTCCTCCCTGGAATTTTCCGCTGGCAATTCCCGTAGGAGGAGTAGCGGCGGCACTTTCAGGAGGGAATAGTGTAATCCTGAAGCCAGCAACGGTTGCTTATCCGGTGGCTTGGGAGTTTGTGCAATGTTTTTGGGATGCAGGAGTGCCAAAAGATGCGTTGCAGATTGTTTGCCCCGATAGTCGCGAATCTTTGGGTTACCTGACTGCCCATCCGGCCATCAGCCATGTTATCCTGACCGGAGGAACCGAAACGGCTTTTCGTCTGTTGGAAAGTAATCCTACATGCCCGTTGTCGGCAGAAACGGGCGGAAAAAATGCGATCATTCTGACTGCAAGCGGAGATCGGGATCATGCAATCCAAAACATTATGACCTCGGCCTTCAGTAATGCAGGACAGAAATGTTCGGCATGTTCATTGCTTATTCTAGATAAGTCGATTTATAATGACACAGACTTCAAATTAAAGCTTATTGATGCAGTCACAAGCCTGCACACAGGTAGTGTTTGGGAGGGAGGAACGGTTGTGGGGCCAATGATTACCTCTGAAAACGAGAAATTGCTTTATGCCATCAACCATCTCGAAGACGGTGAGTGGTGGTTGGTTGAGCCCGAGTTTGCCGATGAAAAACATTATATGTTGAAGCCTTGTGTGAAGTGGGGTGTAAGGCCGGGTAGCTATACCTTTACTACCGAGTTGTTCGCTCCTTTGCTGGCGGTGGTGTGTATGGATGATCTGGAACATGGCATTGAATTGGCAAATAGTTCGGATTATGGTTTGACTACCGGTTTGCAAAGTCTCGACGAAACGGAACATGCTTTGTGGAAAGAGAAGATAGAAGCCGGTAATTTGTATATTAACAGAGGAATAACCGGAGCCATTGTCAGTCGACAGCCGTTTGGAGGTATGAAATTGTCGGCTTTTGGTGGTGGAATTAAAGCTGGCGGTCCAAATTATGTTTCTTGTTTTGTGAATATAGAAGAAGCTTCGCTTTATGATTCGAAAGATGTGATTGAATACAGCTCATTATCACAACTGTTAAAAGAAGAAGAACGATCCCGTTTCGCGGCGGCTGTTGACAGTTATCAGCGAAACTACAGAGAAGAATTTGCTGTTACCCGGGATATTCATCAGTTGTACGGCGAACAGAATCTTTTTCGTTACTTGCCGTTGAAAAATATGATTTTCAGAATACAGCCGGAAGATAAACTTTGCGATGTGCTGATGGTGTATGTGGCAGCTCAGATTGCAAAGACCCCGATGGTGTTAAGTCTGAATCCGGGAGATGAGGTGAAATTGAAAAAACTTGCCTCTGTTGTTCGCGATGGAGAGCTTGTTGTTCAGTCGGATCTGGAGTTTCAGAATGAGTTGGGATCATATGATCGTGTGAGAAGTTGTAGTTGTGCCTTGCCATTGGATGTCTTCAAAAGAGCGGCGTCTCTTGGAAAATATATTGCTACAGTAAAGCCTTTGTCTGAAGGTCGCCTTGAGTTATTGCACTATTTGAAAGAACAAAGCATAACATACGAATATCATCGTTACGGTAGTATCTCGGAAATCCCGGAATGATTTACACAGCTTTGTCTTGACCGAAGTTGATAATCCCCGGAGAATAATTTATATAAAAATGAAAATCTCGGTTGATTTTGGTCGTAAATGTGTGTAACTTAGTGGAATCAAAAGAGCGTATTGTCGTACCCGCTAAAATCTAAAGTTATGAATAATCATGTTGTGAGGTATAGTCATAAGATATTGAAAGAGAAAAGGTTGGTTCTTGAGGTGTTGCAGGGCGATTTCGCTATTAGTACTTTGAAAGTGAACCGTGATATTTTGTATGCCGACAGACTTTACAATCCGCATTTCGATTTGTTGCATGATATACGGGAGGCTCGAATGAATTTTACGCTGGAAGAACATACGGCTTATCTTAATTATTTAGGGAAAGAAGCTAAGGTTTTTACGCAGCGTAAAGCTGCAATTTTGACCAGTGAATCGGCTCTTGCTAAATACTCCGAGTGGTTTGGAACTTTTAATGGTTTGTATGATGTCGAGTTTAGGGTGTTTAGTTCTCTTGGTAAATGTTTGGAATGGATTAATCCGGATCTTATTGAGATGGAAATTGCCAACGAAATTGAAAAACTCAGAACGGCTTCGTGCTCCCAATGCTTCAAAGAACCTAATGCTTTTACCGGTTTTTAATTAGTTGGATTATGGCTTCTTATTACGTTAACCGACAACCTTTACCTACAGGCGAACATGAAGTGCATCGTTCCGACTGTGAGCATTTGCCCAATATCAAAAACCTCTATTATTTGGGTAACCTTGACTCTGCTGAAGAAGCTATTCTGGAAGCGGAAAAATATTTTGTAAAAGTGAACGGTTGCGAATTTTGTTGTAATGTTGAAGCTACAACATAAAAGGCAGGCTTTAAGCTTTGCGCAAAAAACAGCCGGAAGAGAGCGATCTCTTTTCCGGCTGTTTTTTGTGCCTGTAATTATTGGCGAACCTTCGCGATAATCACAACATAATTTTTGCCATATTTCTTTGCGCATTTGGGACAAGTTGTGTACCACATATACATTTTCTCAAGCTCCATGCCTTTTTCTTTTATGTGTTGGGTGAAATCCGCACACCATTTGTCTGTCTCTCGGAAGTCTCCTTCGTAAACGCGACTGTAAAACGTGCCCGATATTTCGACGTTTGACGCCATGTATACTTCTTTGTCAACTGCGGCGTAAATGTCCATGTTCCATTTAGAGGTGTGTTCCGACAGACACATCCAATCCTCCATTTTTCCATCCGAATCTTCTATCAGGTGTATCAATCTGGTAATTTTCTTTCCAAAATTGACAGGATAATAGAACAATGTGAGAACGCGGTCTTTCACAAAACGCTTCTTCTCCCATTGAAATAGCTTGTCGTCCCATGGTGTCGGATCAAAGGGAGGGCAACATTCGACATTGTCTGATTGTGGTTTCATAATGGCTTGTTTGTTTGGAGTTGTGCTTTGTTTTAATACAAAGGTACTTCAAATAGAAAGGTTGTATACAAGTGATCAGGATAATTCTATCCAATCTTTAATTTTCAATCTGATTGTTTCCTGATTTTTCCGGGTGTAATTGTATAGGCAGTTTTTGCTTGCGTATCTGGATGTTGGATTGTGTAAATATGATTAAATATAATTAACATATAAATTAGGGTTATATTTAAATTAATGAACTATTTTTATCCGCTAAGTTTTAATTTGTCAAATACATATTTTATATTGTCAATAATATAAAATAAATATTCGCTCAATTGTCTTTTAATTATCGCGAAAACGTTGAGTTTGGGCTTTTGATTATGTGCGAATGAAATGAACATGTTGCTTTATATGGCTAACCGTGATGAGTAAAAACGGTAGCAACATGAAAGCATATTTGACCAGTTAAGAAATTATTCTGCACAAACCAGAACGATGTCATTTTGATGTAATAGTTGTTGCGCTGCGCAACTGTTTGTAATCCGTACCTCTCCTTTATTGGATGCTCTCTGCATTTGCAACGAACGGTGTTGTTTTCCCCTCATTCCTTTATTTTACTACTACATGAATACATGTGTTGTTTGTTTTTGGCTCGTATTTTTTGTTCTTCTGGCTGTCTATGTTTATCTTGATCTGAAGCACGACTTATTGCGTGATCAGAGTACTGCAGCCCGTAAGCCCTGGAGCTTTGCTCGTACTCAGTTGGCTTGGTGGACTTTAATTATTATGTCGGCTTTTGTCGCTGTTTTGATTAAGTGTAACACGGCTCCTCACCTTACTTCTTCAGCTTTGATTTTATTGGGCATAAGTGCAGCAACGGCGACCGGAGCCCGGTTGATTGATATATCGGATATGAAACAGGAAGATATATCGGTTCGCCACCAGGATATTGCCAGTGAGGGATTTCTTATAGACCTTATTTCCAATCAAAATGGAGCAAGCATTCATCGTCTGCAGGCTTTGATTTTTAATCTTGTTTATGGAGTCTGGATGATTGTTGAAGTGGTAAATAATCTGAATAATGGAGTCGCCTGCGATTTGATTATTCCGAATATGGACGCCAATGCTTTGATCTTGCTTGGGATAAGTTCGGGTACGTATGCGGTTTTGAAAACTCCCGAAAACAAAGTGGCTCCAAATGCAGTTTCTCAGGATAAACCGGCACCGGATCAATCGGGTCAGTCTGTTCCTCCAAGTGTATGAACTGAGGTTAGTCAGTCTTGTATTTGGGCAATAGATTAGTATTGCTTTCTACTCAATTTATACATAGGTAGATGATTATGAAACTCCCGAAACATTTGTTATTCCTGTTGTTTTTCTTTGCAAGTCAGAGTGTGCTCACGGCTCAGTCTCCTTACATTATCAAGTATAAAGGAGCGTCGTATGTGTTTACTGTGACCGCAAAAACCGACTATTTTTTGATACGTTATCAGTCAAAAGCTGATTCCCTTTTGTCTCTTTATAAATCGGATGACCTGAGAGCGGTTGTTGCACAGCTGATGCAGTCGGCAGAGTATGAGAAGCTTGCGGATAGTCTTAAAGTGGTGGTCTCGTCTGTGGAGTGATAAGTTGCAGGATTCTTATTTTACATTGCAAAATATCCATTCGTTGCAATCGCGTGTCACCAATCTTGAGTCGGATAAGGCATCGAATATCGCTTTGCTAAAATTGAAGAAGACAACTGCTGTTGCTTATTTGCTCAGGAAAACCATACGTGCCGGTAGTCGCAATAATGAATTGCCCTTGTCAGATAATAAGAAGAAAAACAATGATATAGTTGCAGACTCAACAAATAAATGGAGAAGGACAGTGTTTGTACAGTCTGTTGATGTTGCATTTGAAAATGGAGTGATAAAAGATTTATTGGTAAGAGCCTTGGATTCGACGGATAACAGGCAGTGTTATTTTTCTAACATGGAATATATACCGATAAGAAATGGATTTGATGTAGATCGTTTGGCAACAAAGAACAGGCATTTTGTAACTTTTCAATATGATCGGGTGCAGACTTTGGCTCTCGACTTGTCGGATGTTTTGGATTATAATCGACAAATAACCAGTACGTCGGGGACTTATATACCAAAAGACACTACCGTGTCATTTGATGGGAAGCAAATAGCTACGGTTAAATTGTATAAACCTTCTATTGCGCAGTCATTCGATATTCGTCTGTTTACAGATGCTCTTGGTTACAGCGGTAAAACCCCGAATGGCATTGTTCAACTCGAAGCACAACTGAACTTTTATCTCAATCAGGGGAAGAAATTCAGGAGTCTGAACGAGATTCGCACCGAGAATAATCCATATAAATATAGATCTCAGCAGGTTTGGCTGAACCGGATTTCTCCTTATTTCAGACTTTCTAAGCTCGAAGATGCCGGGAAAAGTCTTACTGTTTCCAATCTTGCTGATAATAAGTTGATGTTGGAGTTGTATAAGTATGCCAATCTTGATTTTGGAACAGATCTTAATCTGCTTACGAGTCGCACTGATAGTAAATTGTTTACTTTTAATATGGCCGCCGGCTTTTTGCGTACATCAGTCGGGAAGGACTCTGTTGATGCCTCCTCTGTGTATATACACCCATATGTTGATCTGAAATTTTTCGATTCTAACAAAATAGATTTTAATGTAGGAGTGGGAGGGTATCTGGCCTGGAGAGTATCTTCAGTTGATCCCATTCATATTCAACAAACACTTCGTAACGGGTTGGTTCGTTTCTTCTGTAATCATTCATGGTTGAACCTCAGTCAAAGTGTCAATCTTCATCCGAATGGAAACAGACAGAGTTCGGTGTTTATTCGTGCGACCCAGTATGTCGGTGTATATAACAACTATTTTACTTTTCAAATCGGATATTCTACGTCTATAAGTAACCTGTTGAATTTTTGATTCTTGTGATGCTGTGGGTGATACGGGCTGGCTTTAAGTATAGATGGTATTGTGTTTTTGTTAACTTCTTAATATATTGAAAATGGCTAAAATTACTACTGTTTCGGATCAATGTCTTCAGCTGATAGAGCAGTTTGAATGCGGAGGCAATGTGGGAAAGTATCTTGCTGCGTACAAATGTCCTGCCGGTGTATGGACTATCGGTATCGGTACGACGGTTTATCCCAATGGTCAGAAAGTGAAAGCAGGCGACATAGCTACTAAGGAACAGGCATATGAATATTTGCAGCATGATCTGCAGACAACGGAAGTGTTGGTAGATTCTTATACTACCGACAAAGTTAATCAGCACCAATTTGATGCTTTGGTTAGTTTTGCCTACAATGTCGGTACCGGAGCTTTGAAGGGATCTACCTTGCTGAAGAAGGTCAATGTCAATCCGGCCGATCCCACAATTCGTGCTGAGTTTAATAAATGGGTTAATGGGGGAGGAAAAGTTTTACCTGGGCTTATAAAGCGGAGAGCAGCTGAGGCTGATTTATATTTTAGCTAAGAGGCTGAATAGTTTTTTTATACTATCAGTATTGTAAACGTTAGAAATGAATCTGTCATGGCTTTCCTTAAGTAAGATTTTTTTTGTCAATTTTTGCAGAAGGCGCCTGATGTCATCGGAAGAATTTCCAAGGCTTTTAGTCGCGCTCTCTTAAACGGGAGAAAATATTGAGGTTCTTTTGAAAAGGGTAAGATGAGACAATGAGGAAATATTTTCATTCCGCAAAATCAAAGCCATGATCGAGGATGCAAAATTAATGATGGCTTTCGGTGATTAATTAATCTAAATTGAATATATAAAATAATTTGTTTATTAAAATAAATATTGTATGTTTGTGTAGTTAAAAATTATTGAAAAACAAATTAAGTGTGTTTTTGCAGGAATAGATAGTTTGATAGTAGTAAAATCTAAAAGAGAGAGATAATCAAGAGGGTACATTTTTTGAAGTTTTGAATATTCAGAAAGGCATCATTCTGATGATTCCGTTCTGATTTCAGGGCTCCACCATACAGCAACCAATATCGTGTATGCATTAGCCGCGTTGAAATAAACTATTTTGGCGTGTGTATGCTGCATGAGAATAATTATATAAATGGATCAAACCTCTGATATCTCAATTGTACGAAACGCAGTCCGGACTCTTTTGGATTGTGCCGATGATTTCTTTATCATGAAACAATCGGTTGATGCGCTTTACAACGTCTTCAGTCGTATTGCCGGTGTTTCACCTGCGCAAATTGGTGTTGATAAGGATATTATACTGCCTTCGGGTAAGGCCATTTCTCCCTCAGCCGCAGCTCATTGCCTGCTTGAAATGAAACGGACTGCCGTCTTTCTGCGCGGCATTCATCAGTCTGTATTACAAAAACTAAACAACCGGGCTGACAAACCCGTCCGCATACTGTATGCCGGCACAGGCCCCTACGGAACACTTGTCATTCCGCTTTTGCCCCTTTTTACTCCCGACAAAATTCAGATCGACTTGTTGGATATCAATCCAGCCTCACTCGAAGCCTTGCAAAAACTAATCGACGAGTTACAGCTTAACGAGTATATCGGTTCCGTTTTTTGTGAAGATGCTACCACTTTCACTCTAAGTCGTAATTACGATATAGCTATTTCCGAAACCATGCTGGCCTGCCTTAAAAGCGAACCGCAGGTTGCCGTTATGCAAAACATTATTCCGCAGTTACACCCGGAAGCCATTTTTATACCCGAAGAAATACGCATAGACGCAGCCCTTACCAATCCGAAAATGGAACAGGACAGGTTGCTCTATTATGAAAACGAAGCTCCACCTTTCCGTCGCATTGAATTAGGCAATGTGTTTACGGTAAAT
The DNA here is from genome assembly GCF_001618385.1 of Paludibacter jiangxiensis. NCBI lineage: Bacteria > Pseudomonadati > Bacteroidota > Bacteroidia > Bacteroidales > Paludibacteraceae > Paludibacter > Paludibacter jiangxiensis. The sequence continues at coordinate 134,481 of NZ_BDCR01000002.1, forward strand.
AAGAAGACCCTCGACATTGACCGTATGCAAAAAATTATTGAGATTCCTGATGAAAAAGACTTTCCGGTACTCAAACTTTTCACAACGGTAAAAGTGTTTGGCGACGAACTATTGAGTGAAAACGATTCGAGCATTACGCTCCCCGTTAATTTTTACGATTTGCGAAAAAAAACGGCTCAGCACATCGTCTTTTGGTATGTACAGGGCGAAAAACCGTATATCGAAAGCCGGGTAGTTCGCACTCCAGCCCTTTATCAAACAGAGATTATGAACGCTTTATAATCAGTAATTAATTTCAGTATTAACTTTTTTAATCTTTAACATTATGGATGAAGCTTTTATTGGCGCAATTTTCGCTTGGCCTATCAGCTGGTGCCCTTTGTCTTATTCTTATTGCAACGGTACTCAATTAAGCGTTGCTCAAAATCAGGCACTCTATTCTCTACTTGGCACTGCCTTTGGTGGAAGTATAGGTAAAACTTTCAATTTGCCCAATTTACAGGGGCGAACGATTGTCGGTGCAACCAATATGGGAGGAACATACCCATCCGGCGTTAACATTCCTTCTGCTTATGTCTTTGCTTCTGGCGGAGGGTCTGATATAGTAACATTATCAGCAGCACAGGCACCCCTCATGTCGCATAGCCATACAGCTATCATTGCTGGTACAGCTACAGCAACATTAACAGGACTTACCGCGACCGGTGCCTTAAAAGCAACAGCTCAGGCTGGTACAACCAATACTCCGGGAAGCTCGGTTAGCCCGGCTAGGGTTCCAGATACAGGATCGGGAGATTCTATTCAGGCTTATGGTGCTCCTGATAACAGCACAACCATGCCTGTTACGGTTACTGTAACCCCGCCTTCCGGAGGGTTACCTGTCGACCTATCGAAGACAACAGTTACGGTTGGAGTTACTCCTGTGCCATCTATTGTAACTCAACCTCACAACAATATGCAACCCTTCCTTGCGCTTAATTACATAATAGCACTGGAAGGTCTTTATCCGCAACGCCAATAAAAATGAGAAAATAAATACGTGGTACTTTTGTGCCACGTATTTAATAGTTTAATAAACACATTGTCATGTCACCATTAAAAATCGGCCTTTTAGCTTACAATTCCTCGGTTTATCCTCACGCTCATCACGATTTTGTGAACGGCTTCTATGCTGCTTTGCCCTCTCAAATAGCCCGTGGACATTTTCAATTTATCCCTGAATATATTAAAGCTCCTACGGTTGCACATGTAAAAGAATCGGCACAAAAACTAGTGGGATTCGATCAGGTTGATATTCTCTCGGGGCTCATCAATTATAAAGCCGTGCCGGATATTGTACCGCTGGTAGAACGCCATAAAAAGATTGCGTTCTTTTATGATATGGGCGAGCTTATCCCTTATACCCAGCATATCTCCAATCATGTTTTTTTTAACAGTTTCCAGTACTGGCAATCGGAATATGCACTGGGTTATTGGGCATTTAAGGAATTTGGCGATAAAGGCTCGGTCGTCATGTCGCTTTACGATGCCGGATACCATTTGCAGAGTGCATTCCGACAAGGGGCTATTGCCGCAGGCTCGCAGGAGATCGATTATTGTGTATTGCACGATAATCCGACTCAATCGCAGGTAAAAGACAAAGCCCGACTTCTTCTGGAAAAATTCAAAACTACATTACCATCATTTATCCATGCCATTTTCTGTGGATCGGAAGTATTCGAGTTTCTCGAAGAATTTAACCAATCGGGATTAAAGGGAAAGATTCCCCTGTTGGTGACAGCCCACATGGCTTCCGAAGAAATGGTGTCTCAGGTGGCCAATATGGGCATTTCCATGTATGCAGCCTCAATGTATAACTATTACTCGCCCGATAAACTAAACCTGCAATTTAAATTGGCTTTCGAAGCCCTCACAGGCCGTAAAGCCAATGCTATTGCTCTGATGGGTTACGAAATGGGACTGGCCTTGGTTCAGCTACTCCCAGAATTGCAAAAAAGGGACTGGCCAACCATTATTAACCTTCTTAAAAAAGAAACCGTACGCAGTCCTCGTGGCGAACGAAACTTTTACCTCGATTCCGATTATGCCATCCCTACCATCGATATCGAGAAAATTGAGGTAAGAAACCAACGTATAAACAAGATGATTGTAGCTCAGGGCAAAGCCCTTAAATACAATCATTACATCTTCGAAGAAATACACCGTGAAAACGTAACAGGCTGGCAGAATCCCTACCTCTGCGTTTAGACTTAATCATAGTCAATAACTAAAACAAGTAATTATGAAAAAGTTTTTTACTCTAATCTTCTTTCTGGCTTTGTCGAGTCAGATAATCTTTGCATTCTCTGGCTTAGGAAGTGGTACTTCCGGTGATCCTTATCAGGTAACAACTGCGGCACAACTGGCTGAAGTTAGATATAGCTTAGCTGCTTATTACAAGCAAATGAATGATATTGACCTCAGCAGTTATTCCAATTGGACTGCGATAGGGGCTACGGTAACTACAGGCTTTACCGGAACTTATGATGGGAATAGCTATAAAATTACCGGATTAAAAATCATAAGCACTACAGCCTTATATAATGGATTATTTGGAGTTATAGGCGATGGAACGACATGGGGGCTGGGAACCGTAAAAAATCTAGGAATTGACGGAGCAAATATCACTGTAACACATCATTATTCAGGAATACTTGTAGGATATAATTATGGTGGTGTTATTCAAAATTGTTACACCACAGGGACAATCAGTAGTTCTGCTAATACTGTTGGTGGATTTGCAGGATCTACTAAAGGAACTATTAATTCTTGTTATTCAACTGCCACAGTAAATGGAAGTACTTCCGTAACACAAAATGCTGGAGGATTTGCTGGATCTCAATTAGCTTTTACTGGTCAGACCCCTACTATTCAGAATTGCTATGCAACAGGTCCTGTGCGCGGGCAAACATATGTTGGTGGATTTATAGGATTTAGAAACAATAACTCCAATGTAATAAATAGTTACTCAGTTGGTGGTGTCAGTGGAACAACTATAGGAGGATTCGCAGGGACTACAGGAACTGGTTCTACGGCAAATTGTTTTTGGGATACAAATACATCAGGACTATCAACATCGCCAGGTTCAGAAATCGGTAAAACAACAACAGAAATGCAAACAGCATCAACCTTTAGTTCTGCAAGCTGGAGTGCATCAGATTGGATTCTGAAGGATGGAAGTTATCCTAAATTGGCATGGCAATTACCTTCTGTAACGGCAATATCACCAACGAGCGGTACAACAGGAACATCTGTCTTAATAACCGGAACCAACTTCACAGGTGCAACAGCAGTGAACTTTGGAAGTACTGCGGCTACAAGTTATACAGTTAATTCATCTACTTCTATTACAGCAACTGCACCATCAGGCTCAGGAACCGTAGATGTCATTGTTACAACCTCTGACGGCACCAGTGCAACCAGCAGTAATGATAAGTTTACTTATGTTGCAGCCCCCACGGTTACTAGTCTTTCTCCAACAAGCGGACCTACAACAGGAGGTACTTCGGTTTCAATTACCGGTACAAACTTTACCGGAGCTACTGCTGTTAAGTTTGGCAGTACCAATGCTACTAGCTATACAGTTAACTCTGCCACTCAAATTACTGCTACTTTGCCTGCAAATTCTGCCGGAACGGTTGACATAACAGTTACCACAATCGGAGGAGCCAGTGCGACTTCCAGTAGCGACCAGTTTACTTATGTTGCAGCTCCCTCTATTAGCAGTATATCTCCCACAAGCGGGCCAACCTCTGGTACTACATCGGTGACCATTACTGGTACTAATTTATCGGGGACTACTGCTGTAAAGTTTGGCAGTACTAATGCTACAGGCTTTACAGTTAACTCTGCCACTCAAATTACTGCTACTTCGCCTGCAAATTCTGCCGGAACGGTTGATATAACAGTTACCACAATCGGAGGAACCAGTGCGACTTCCAGTAGCGACCAGTTTACTTATGTTGCAGCCCCCACGGTTACTAGTCTTTCTCCAACAAGCGGACCTACAACAGGCGGCACTTCGGTTTCAATTACCGGTACAAACTTTACCGGAGCTACTGCTGTTAAGTTTGGCAGTACTAATGCTACAGGCTTTACTGTTAATTCGTCTACTTCTATTACGGCTACATCACCTGCCGGTTCTGCCGGAGCCGCTGATATCACAGTAACTACAACCGGAGGTACAAGTGCTACCGGCAGCAGCGACCAGTTTACTTATGTTGCAGCCCCCACGGTTACTAGTCTTTCACCAACAAGCGGACCTACAACAGGAGGCACTTCGGTTTCAATTACCGGTACAAACTTTACCGGAGCTACTGCTGTTAAGTTTGGCAGTACTAATGCTACAGGCTTTACTGTTAATTCGTCTACTTCTATTACGGCTACATCACCTGCCGGTTCTGCCGGAGCCGCTGATATCACAGTAACTACAACCGGAGGTACAAGTGCTACCGGCAGCAGCGACCAGTTTACTTATGTTGCAGCCCCCACGGTTACTAGTCTTTCTCCAACAAGCGGACCTACAACAGGAGGTACCTCGGTTTCAATTACCGGTACAAACTTTACCGGAGCTACTGCTGTTAAGTTTGGCAGTACTAATGCTACAGGCTTTACTGTTAATTCGTCTACTTCTATTACGGCTACATCACCTGCAGGTTCTGCCGGAGCCGCTGATATCACAGTAACTACAACCGGAGGAACCAGTGCTACAGGGGGTAGTGACCAGTTTACGTATGTGGTAGCCCCCACGGTTACAAGTATTTCTCCACCGAGCGGCCCTTTGGCGGGTGGAAGATCGGTTACTATCACAGGAACTAACCTGTCTGGAGCAACAGCTGTGAAGTTTGGCACAAGTACAGCCTCCATCACATCCAACACGTCTACGCAAATTGTAGCAACTTCGCCTGCGGGGGCTGCCGGAACGGTTGATATAACAGTAACTACAGCAGGAGGTACCAGTGCGACTTCCAATAGCGACCAGTTTACGTATTCAACTACTACCGGCATTGATGATGCTAAGTTAGACGGAGTGACGATTTATCCGAATCCGGTTGATGATCGCTTGTACATTAAAGGTGTTGATGAAGGTGAAATAGCTGTTTATGATATGGGAGGTTGCAAGGTTATTTCAGCGATTCTTGCAAATGCTCAAGCCGTGGATGTTTCAGGCTTGGCAAAAGGAGTCTACACGGTTCGTATTACAACTCCAAATGGAAGAGTAGAGAAAAAACTGGTGAAGAAATGAGCCTTTTTGTAAGCAGATAATGATTAAGTAAACAATGAGGATGGAATAAACTTCTTCTGTTTTTCTGTAGACAGGGTTATTGTTGAGTTTTTATCCAAGAAAAGCTTTGCGATAACCCTGTTTTTATAAGCTGTTTGCTGCAAGATTGTTATTTACCCTGTTTTTGACAATTTTGCTCACATGCTAACGAAAATAAATTGTTAATTTTGCGTCAGGAATATCCAAACAATAAAAATCTGATTAACCTTTTTGAAAATCCAATGAGTTCAAAGCATTCTCCATTAACCGTTTTTTCTGATACCAAACGTCACTATGAGATTTTGGATAGCCTGCGTGGAGTAGCGGCTGTGATGGTGGTAATCTTTCATATCTTCGAAACGTTTTCAGGTGGCGATCACCTCAAGCAAATTGTAAACCACGGCTATCTGGCAGTGGATTTTTTCTTTGTGCTATCGGGTTTTGTGATTGGATATGCCTATGACGATCGCTGGGGCAAAATGAGCTTGAAGGGATTCTTCAAACGTCGTATTATTCGCCTTCATCCGATGATTATTATGGGGATGATTGTCGGAGCCATTGGATTTTACTTTAGTGCCTCTCCAATTGTATTTCCGGGCATCAGTAGTGTGCCGGTTTGGAAATTGTTGCTCATTATGCTGATTGGTTTTACGCTGATTCCGGTGCCCACGTCGCTGGATATTAGAGGATGGACAGAAATGCACCCGCTTGACGGTCCGGCATGGTCGCTATTCTTTGAGTATGTGGGTAACATTCTGTATGCGCTGTTTATTCGTAAATTTTCCAATAAATTATTGGCCATTTTGGTTTTTCTTGCCGGTTGTGCTACTATTCATCTTGCAGTAACCAGTCCTCACGGTGATATGATTGGTGGCTGGTCGCTGGAACCCGCACAATTGCGCATTGGTTTTACCCGTTTGATGTATCCGTTTTTTGCTGGGCTTTTGCTTTCAAGAATCTGTAAGCCGGGGGAATTCAAACACGCCTTCCTTTGGTGTAGCCTGATGGTGGTTGCTATTCTTTCTTTTCCTAGGGTAGGGGGAAGCGAGCATCTGTGGATCAATGGTCTGTACGATTCCTTGACGATTATTTTGGTGTTTCCATTGATAGTTTATCTTGGAGCAAGCGGTAAAGTAACCGGCAAATATTCATCGAAAATAAGCCGTTTCCTGGGCGATATCTCTTATCCTCTCTATATTACGCATTATCCAATCATTTATATTTTCACGGCGTGGGTAGTCGATAATAAAGTACCTCTGAATCAGGCTTGGCCGGCAGGAATACTTGTTCTCGTTTCGTCTGTGATTCTGGCTTATGCTTGTCTTAAACTCTATGACATACCGGTGCGAACATGGCTGGCAAAGAGATATATGGGCAAGGGTGTCCGGCATAAATGATTTTTAACTGATTGCATAGTTGTTTGCTGTGTTTTCAAAGGGAATGGAAATGATTAGAATGCTTATCATTTCCATTCCTTTTTGTAATTTTGGCGCTTGAAAAATAACCGACATAACAGCGATGTTAGAGTCACGTGTTGTAGAAGAGAAAATTTAGTGTAGTTAATTTTATTAGTTTTTTAGGATGAGAAAGTACAAGTTGTTTTACAAGGCACTTCCTGTTGCTGTGATCTTTTTTGCGTTGAAAGTTGTGGTTCATTACTTTGGTTATGAGTGTATTCCGAGTAACCTGATGACGATGCTGCCGACAATTCTTACGTCCATCGTATTTGTCCTTGGTTTTTTGCTTGCCGGAGTTATTGCTGATTATAAAGAGAGTGAAAAAATACCGAATGAATTGTCTGCATCTTTTTTTGCGATATGGCAGGAAGCCTATCTGCACTACCAGACTAAGCCCAGCGAACGTATGAAAGAATTTTTGGTTGAAATGCCGAAAGAAATCAGAATATTATTGGTGGAGTTTTTTATAAAACACGACAGAAATGCGTTGAAGGTTCTTGATAAATGGGTGATGGATATTCATAAGTTTGATGGTAACGAGATGGCAACTGTTTATGTAAACCGTTTGAAAACGGAGCTGATCTCCATTCGTAAAATGTTCAATCGCATTACCGTTGTTAAGAAAACTGACTTTTTGCCATCGGTATTCACAACCATCCGCATCATTGTTTGCATTTTTATCGGAGTCTTTTTGTTTCTGGATGTTACACCTTGGTGGGGAGGTGCCATTTTGCCTGCGTTATTCGCTTTTATGATCTTTATTATTCTTTATGTGATTCAGGATATTGAAGATCCGTTTGAATATCTGAACGAAAATCTGAAGGGCAAAGGCGATGAGGTTGATATGGGGATTCTGACCGATACGATTCTTAGTATTGAAGAACAATCACGCAGTATCCGGTGATCTTGCCTGATCCAAACCTTGTTTGTTAATCCGCTTGTTGCTTTTTGAATGTATAATGGTCTAAATATAAATAAAATCATGAAGAAAAAATCTTTTATTACAGTTGGAGGAAAGAGTAGTGGCAGAAATGGACTGGCACATTCAGCATTGCACACACTCACTCTTGTACTGCTTTCTGCATTGCTTTTCAGTTTTACAAGCCCCGAAGTCAGTAAAGTAAAAGCTCCGAAAATTTCTAAAAAGGAACAAGTTTGGGTGGGAACCTGGAGTACCGCTCCCTATTTTGTGGATGCTAATAATATGGCACCGGCGCCGGGGCTTACAAATAACAGCTTCCGGCAGATTGTGCGTGTTTCGGTTGGAGGCGATGTGTTGCGTTTTCGCTTTACCAATCTGTTTTGCAAAAATGCAGTTGTTCTGAAATCGGTTGGCATAGCCGTTTCAAAAGGGAGCAGCGATATTGATGCCAAAACGAATAAAACGCTCAAATTTGCAGGAAAGCAGGAGGTGACCATGTCTCCGGAGACGGAAATAGTTTCCGATCCTATCTCGTTTCATGTAGATCCGGGAATGAAGGTGGCGATCACTATTTGTTTCGGTGAAGCCGGACCGAATGTGGGTGGACATGCGGCATCGCGCACAACGTCGTTTCTGCTGGCTGGAAACAAATCTGTGCTGGCCGACTTTACCCCAGCAACTCCAACGGATCACTGGTTTGTCATTAGGGGCATCGATGTGGAAGCTTCGAACTCTACCTCCGCGATTGCTATTCTGGGGAACTCTATTGTTGATGGACGCGGTTCGGGAACCAGTAAATTCAACCGATGGACGGATGTTCTCTCCGAACGTTTGTTGCACAATCCGGCCACCAAAAACCGGGCAGTGTTGAATTTGGGAATCGGCGGTAATTGTGTGGTTCGTGGCGGACAGGGACAACCAGCCGTGGCTCGTTTCGATCGCGATATTCTGGGACAAAATAATGTGAAGTGGCTCATTATCTCTGAAGGAATTAATGATATCGGGGGAATCAGAACCAGCGAACAGGCTTCGCAGGTGGCGAATGACTTGATTGAAGCATACAAGCAGATGATTGAAAAGGCGCATGCAAAAGGCATGAAAGTTTACGGTGCAACTATTCTTCCGTTTGCAAAGTCGTTTTACGATAAAGATTTTCGTCAGGTGGCCCGTGATATGGTGAACACCTGGATTCGTAACAGTGGCAGTTTCGATGCGGTGATCGACTTTGAAAAAGTAATGAGCGATCCGAACGAACCGAAAGCGCTGTCTCCTGATCTCCACTCGGGCGATTTTCTTCATCCTAACGAAGCCGGATATGCAAAGATGGGTGAATTTATTGATTTGAAGTTGTTTGAATAGATAGAGGGTTTCGTATACATACAAAAAGAGTCGGTCGAATAAATTTCGACCGACTCTTTTTTATAAGCAGCGAAGCGGAATAATTATTTCTTCTTTTTCCAGAGCTCTTCGATCGACTCCAGGGTGCGACCTTTGGTTTCGGGAACAAGTTTCCACATAAAGATAGCAGAAAGAATACCCATAATACCATAGATCCAGTAAGAGAAACCGTGGTGGAAAATATTGGTAAGCCATACGTTGTCGTTCATCATCGGGAAGGTGAGCGATACGATCCAGTTGGCAATCCATTGGGCTGCAACTGCAATTGACAAGGCTCCACGAATCGAGTTCGGGAAAATTTCAGCTAAAAGAACCCAGCAAACAGGTCCCCAGCTCATTGCAAAGGCAGCTGTATAGAACAACATGAAAATAAGAGCAACAATACCTACGTGTTCTGTATAGAATGTAAATCCGAGAGCGATCATGCTGATAGCCATTCCGATTGAACCGATAATCATCAAAGGTTTACGTCCGAATTTATCGACAGTAACAATAGCCACAACGGTAAATGTAAGATTCACAATACCAACGATAATTGTCTGAAGAAGTGAAGAATCGGTAGAAGCACCCATGTTGCGGAAGATATTACCGGCATAGTAAAGTACCACATTGATACCTACTGCTTGTTGGAATACCGATAGCAGAATACCGATCAAAATAACACCGAATCCGTAAGACAGCCAGGGTGCATTTGCTTCGTGTAAAGTGCTCTTAATATCGGAAAGAATGGTTTTTGCACTCTCTTTTCCGGCTATTTTTTCAAGTACACTCAGTGCCTTTTCGTCTTTCCCTTTCAGGGCAAGATAACGGGGAGTTTCCGGAACGAAAAACAACAAAATGATGAAGATAGCAGCAGGAATAGCACCAGATAAGAACATATAGCGCCATCCGTCAGTAATTAACCATTGTTCGTTGCCCTGACGAGCAATAATAAGATTTACGAAATAGATAACCAACATACCGAAGATGATGGCAAATTGGTTGAAAGATACGAGTTTGCCGCGAACTTTTGCGGGAGCAATCTCGGCAATATATACCGGAGAAATCATAGAGGCGATGCCGACACCGATACCACCGATAATACGATAAATGACAAATGAGTAAACCGGAAGAGTGCCGAATACGTTAAAAGTTTCGGGCCTCCATGCGCCAACAGCCGAAACAAAGAACGCCACGGCAGCAATAAACAACCCGTTTTTACGACCTAATGACTTTGAAATAAATCCGGCAGAAGCACCTCCGATGATACAACCGATCAGTGCACTGGCAATAACAAAACCTTTTACAGCATCAGCTGTATTTTTCATTTCTTCAACATCCGAGAGAGCAGGAATTGCTTTGGTTAGGAAGCTGATAGCCCATATTGTGAGTCCGCCTAACATAACGGCACTTACAATGCTTCCCTTTTTCTTGCCAAAGAGTCCAATCATCTGAGCTCCGATTACCGCGAAAATCAAATAAAGAACAATGACCATCAGCATACGGTACTGGCCGATGAGTGTGAAAATTGTGTTAGGGTCAAAGAGGTAATTACCTCCGTTTTCTTTGTAAATGTAGAATTCTACCAGCGATTTTTCAGCACCGTTTACAACCGCCGTGTCATACCCGAAAAGCAAACCACCAAGTGTGGCTACCAATGTTAAAAGGGCGATGTATAGTTTGCTTCCTTCCTGAAAAGAGCTTGACTTACTTCCGCCTGTGTCGATAAAAGCCATGTTGTATTAGTTTATTAAGTTGTTAATAATATCAGATCTGATAATAACAGAAAAAGAACCGGAACTTAAACAACTAAGGTCATCATTCCGGCTCTTCGTTATTGTCGTAAGGTTTACGATTTAATCAATAAAGATTAGATGTACATGTTTACGAGTGCTTCGTACAATTCTTGTTTTCCGCTGATCTGTTTAGGTTCACCAACAGATTTAGCATAAGCAACAACATCTTCGAGGGTCAGTTTGCCTTCTTCGAATTCTTTACCTTTGCCAGCGTCAAAAGAAGCGTAACGATCAGCAACCATTTGTTTGTAAGGAGATTCTTCGAGGATAGCAGCTGCAGCTTCCAAAGCGCGAGCCATTACATCCATAGCACCGATGTGAGCGATGAACAAATCATCGTTGTCGGTAGAGTTACGACGGATCTTAGCGTCGAAGTTGGTACCACCACCTTGCATGCCACCACCTTGAAGGATAACAAGCATAGCTTGTGTCAATTCAAAGATGTCAACTGGGAATTGGTCTGTATCCCAACCGTTTTGAACATCACCGCGGTTAGCGTCGATAGCACCCAGCATACCTGCATCAACGGCACATTGCAATTCGTGTTCGAATGTGTGACCTGCCAATGTCGCGTGGTTTACTTCGATGTTTACTTTGAAATCGTTTTCCAAACCGAATTCTTTCAGGAAGCCGATTACAGTTTCTGTGTCAACATCGTATTGGTGTTTCATTGGTTCCATTGGTTTCGGTTCGATCAGGAACACGCCTTTGAACCCTTTTGCACGACCGTAGTCGCGAGCCATTTGCAACATGGTGCCGAGGTGTTGTTTTTCGCGTTTCATGTTGGTGTTGAGCAAGCTCATGTAACCTTCACGACCACCCCAGAATACGTATGCTTTACCACCCAGTTCGATAGTTGCGTCGATAGCGTTTTTGATTTGAAGCATAGCACGAGCAGCAGCGTCAAAGTTAGGATTGGTGCTGGCACCGTTCATATAACGTGCGTGGCTGAATACGTTTGCTGTACCCCACATCAGTTTGATGCCGGTTTCAGCTTGTTTTTGTTTTGCATATTCAACGATAGCTTTCAGGTTTGCTTCGTATTCTTCGATGCTACCACCTTCGCTGATTAAATCGATATCGTGGAAGCAGTAGTATTCGATGCCAATTTTTTGCATGAATTCGAAACCTGCATCCATTTTGTCTTTTGCAGCCTGAAGTGCATCAGCAGCACCAACCCAAGGGTGTTTTTGTGTGCCACCACCAAATGGATCGCCACCTTCTGCGCACAGTGTGTGCCACCATGCCATACAGAATTTGAACCATTCTTTCATAGGTTTGCCATAAACAACCTTTTCAGGATCGTAATAACGGAAGGCCATAGGATTTTTGCTGTCTTTGCCTTCAAATTTGATTTTTTCCACTGAAGGAAAATAAACTTTTGTGCTCATAATTTGAATTTAATGTTAGGGTTTGTTGTTATAATTTTAGAACTGAATTATTTCATTGTAAACTGGATAGATGCCGGCGTGGCAGCTCCCAGTGTTTGTGCAACCGGTGACGGTGAACTCCCTGCTATGGTAACTTTAAAATCGCCGCTTTCCAGTACTCTGTCACCGTTGTCATTCACCAATTCCATCATACGCGGCGTAATCTGAAATGAAACGGTTTGAGATTCGCCGCTTTTCAGCTTCAGGCGTTTCACTCCGTCGAGCGAATAGAGAGGCACACGGGTACTTGCTTTTACGTCGGTTACGTAAAGCTGAACCACTTCTTCTCCATCCGATTTTCCGGTATTGGTCACTTTGGTAGTGATAGTTACGGTTTCTCCTTTTTTGATTTTTGCTTTGTCAATGGCGATATCGCTGTATTGGAACGAGGTATAGCTCAGTCCGAATCCAAACGGATAGAGCGGCTCTGCCGTCATGTAACGATATGTACGTCCTTTCATGCTGTAATCGTCAAAAGCAGGTAGTTGGTCAACTGATTTCGGGAAGGTGATGGCCAGTCTTCCGGAAGGATTTACATCTCCGAAAAGAGCATCGGCAACAGCGCGTCCGCCTTCTTGTCCAGGATACCATACAAAGATGATAGCATCGGCAATTTCAGACAGTTCGGCTGTGCAAACAGGACTACCTCCGGTCAGAATCAACACGATCGGCTTTTTTGACCGTTGCTTCATGGTGCGGAGAAAATCGAGCTGGTTTTGAGGAATATTCAGGTTCAGACGGTCGCCCAAAGTATTTGATGCTGTCGATTCGCCTTCTTCTCCTTCAAATACACCAGAAACTCCAAAAACACCAACGATTACATCCGAATTAGCACCTTCGCCGAACGCATAGTTGCTCGCATTCTGGTTCGGAGCGCTTGGCTCTACCCCCTGACGATAAAAAACAGAAGTCCCGGCGCTTACTTTTCCAACAATTGCTTCGAGAACGGTAGTCAGGTGGTCGCTTACACCGTTGTAATTACCCATCAAAACATCCTGACTGGCAGCATAAGGTCCTGTCACGAAAATCGATTTGATCTCTTTTTTTAAGGGAAGCAAATTGTTCTTGTTTTGCAACAGAACAATCGATTTTGCAGCAGCTTCGTATGCCAGGTCAACATGTTTTTTGCAACCAATAACTTCTTCACCTATTTTTGAATAAGGGTTGTTGTTTACCGGGTCAAGTAATCCTAATTTGAAACGAGTTACCAAAAGCTTGCTTAGTGCCTGATCTATTTCTTTCTCTGTGATTAAACCTCTTTTTACAGCTTCCGGGAGACTTTGAAATTCGTTACCGCAATCGAGGTTGACACCGCTCTTGATAGCTAATGCACAAGCATCGGCTTCGTATTTTGCAGCTCCGTGATGTTTGTAAAAGTTGGTGATGGCGTCGCAGTCGGTAGTGATATACCCCTGAAATCCCCAGCGTTTACGTAGCAATTCCGACAAAAGGAATGAGCTGCCGCAACACGGTTTTCCGAACGTGCGGTTATAAGCGCACATCACGCTCTGCACATTGCCTTCTTTTACCAATGCTTCGAAAGCCGGCGTGTAAGTTTCCATGAAGTCTTTCATCGGAGGTTCGGCATCAAACGAGTGGCGCGATGCTTCCGGCCCTGAGTGAACAACATAATGTTTTGCACACGCTGCCGTTTTCAAAAAATGAGGGTCGTTACCCTGCATCCCTTGTACATAGGCAATTCCCATGCGCGAGGTGAGATACGGATCTTCTCCATAGGTCTCCTGTCCGCGACCCCAGCGGGGATCTCTGAAAATATTAATATTGGGAGCATAGAAAGTCAATCCGGTATATTTGCCGTAGTTCTGCATTCGTTGAGCAATGTTGAATTTTGCCCATGCTTCGTCTGAAATTGCTTCACCGATCCGTTTCACGAGATCAGGATCAAAGGTTGCCGCTAAGCCAATGTTTTGAGGAAAAACCGTAGCTCGTCCGGTACGTGCAACACCATGCAAAGCTTCGTTCCACCATTCGAACGGGAGCAAGCCCAGTCGTTCAATGCCGGGGGCACTGTTCATCATCTGGTATGCTTTTTCCTGAAGCGTCATTCTCGAAACAAGATCAGCAACGCGTTCGTCAACCGTTTTGCTTGGATCCTGATAGGGGAACTGCTGTGCAAACAATGAAGTGCAAAAGGCACCGGCAAATAACAAAGACGATAAGAATCGAAATCGTTTCATAGCAACTTATAAGGGTGTCGTTAATTAAAGTTTCGATTTCCAGAGCTCGTAAGCTTCTTTGTATGCCGTTTCATTCTTGGCATCCGGTTCTGTTGATTTCAGCTTTTCGAGAGTTGAGAATGCTTCAACATTCGATTTGTAGATCCCTGCACCAATTCCGGCTCCCTTGGCAGCACCTACAGAACCATCAGTATTGAATAATTCGATGGTGGCTCCGGTTACTCCGGCCAGTGTATCGCGGAAAATAGAACTCATAAACATGTTGGCAAATCCTGCACGGATGATACGGGTGTCGATGCCCATTCCCTGCATAACTTCCATGCCATAAGCAAATGCGAACACGATGCCTTCCTGTGCAGCACGCAAAATTTCAGCTTTGCCATGTTTGTTGAAGTTGATGCCATGAATGGAACAACCGGTTTCTTTATTGCCCAGCATACGTTCAGCTCCGTTTCCAAAAGGAAGAATAGAGATTCCGCCTGAACCAATGGCGATTTTTTCTGCCATTGCATCAATTTCCTTGTAAGACATATTTTCGGGAGCAACGTTCTTTTTCATCCAGGAATTAAGGATTCCAGTGCCGTTTACGCAAAGCAATACGCCGAGTCGTGTTGACTCTGAAGTGTGATTTACGTGAGCAAATGTATTTACACGTGATTGTGGATCGTATTTTACATTGCCGTTGACACCATACACAACACCCGAGGTTCCTGCTGTTGCTGCGATTTCGCCCGGGTTAAATACATTGAGTGATAATGCATTGTTTGGCTGGTCGCCGGCACGGTAGGTGACAGGGGTGCCTTCTGCAAGACCCAGTTCTTTAGCTGCAAAAGCAGTCACTTTGCCTTGTTCTGCAAAGGTGGGCAAAATGGCAGGGATAATCGATTTGTCGAACCCGTAATAGTTGAGAATGTCTTCTGATACACAGTTGTTTTGAAAATCCCAGAAGATACCTTCAGAAAGACCGGAAACAGTAGTGGTGATATCGCCTGTCAGCTTCATGGCAATATAGTCGCCCGGAAGCATTATTTTATCAATTTTGGCAAATAATTCAGGCTCGTTTTCTTTTACCCAGGCCAGTTTGGATGCTGTAAAGTTTCCCGGAGAGTTGAGTAGGTGAGAAAGGCATTGTTCTTCGCCGATACCTTTGAATGCTTTTTCGCCGTAGGGTACAGCACGGCTGTCGCACCAAATGATAGAAGGACGCAATACCTGTTGATTTTTGTCAACAAGTACCAATCCGTGCATCTGATAGGAAATACCGATGGCTTTAATGTCGCTACTGTTTACGCCCGATTCGGAAAGTATATTTTTTAATGCGGCTTTGAAATTGTTCCACCAGCTATCAGGGTGTTGTTCTGCCCATCCCGATTTCAGGGCTGTGATTTCCATTTCTACTTTTGGAGAAAAATCGGAAGCTACACACTTACCGTTTTCTGCGTTTACTAATGAAGCTTTTACAGACGAACTGCCTACGTCGATGCCTAATAGATACATTATAATAGTGTTTTGTGGTTAATTATAATTAGTCGTAAATTGTTTTACCTGTGAGATTTGTTGTAAATTATTTTGTCAAAGCGATAATAACGTGCAGCACGGTGAGCCACATTTTGTTGCTTCTCTTCCAATGGAATGATATAATTGAGAGAAATGAATTTTTTGTGGAAATTGCGTATATCCACTTTCTCTCCGAAAATGACTTCATGCAGGTTTCTCAACTCGGCCTCAGTGAATTTCTTAGGCAGAAGCTCGTACATTCCAGTCGGGTCTTCTTCTATTTTTTTGCGGACATAATTTAGGGCACCTTCAACAACTTCGTTGTGATCAAAAGCCAGTTGTCCTATTTCGGATAAATTGCACCAGTGCGCTTCGTATCCATCGGCAAAGCCTCTCAGCTTTTGATTGATTTTGATTAACGCTACGTAAGCAACGGTGATAATACGCCCGATTTTCATGTGGATGGCATTCTCCAGCCAAACGATATCACGGGGATGCTTGGTTCTGTCCGGAGAACCGAAACTGCGAAATTGTTGCAGGTAAATGTTTTTGATGCCGGTTAGTTCGTAAAGAACGCGATAGGCTGCATCGTCAAGATTTTCGCTTTCATAGATCACACTTCCGGGAAGCTTCATGTCACTATAACGACCTTCTTCGCTTTCTCCCGTACGGGTGATCAGCAAAATCTTCAATTGTTCTCCGTCGAATCCGAAAATGGCGCAGTCAACAGATACGTGAGGATAGAGTGATGTTTCTTGCATGGTAGAGTAATTTCCGGTCAATAAATAATTTCTATGCAAATAAACATCATTTCTTGATTAAAAGCAAGAGCTATTAATGTAAAAAACTGATATACAGATAATTGAACTTTGTATTAAATACAGTAAAGCTTTTCTCTCATAGTGCTGGATTTCAGAAGTGTAGCAGGGGTATCGCTATTGTAAAAAATACAATAAGATATGGCTGTTAAATAATGTCAATGAGTTGTGTGGGGTATGGTATAATGACAGCTTAGAGGAAGAGTATTTGCCTGAAAGTTTCGCGATAAGCGTCTCCAATAGGGATAATGTAGTTTTTACTGTGAATGCGAACAGATGAATGAATATTTTTTTTGTAGTTTATTTATTATTAATGTAAAAAATATTTTCTTTTCCATTGTTTATGCCAAATTTATTTTGGAAATTTGTCGCGTTCTCGGAAAGATTGACTTCGTTGATTTGCAGTAACGAATAAATTTTACCCATAAATTTCCTCGATAAAGGTTGGAGTTATATTAATGAACAGCAGTCTGTTGTTTTGACGATTAAGTGATAATCAAAATGGTTAATGTAAGATCAATAAACATGAAGTTCGAACGGATCATGTATCCGACAATCTTTTCCACAAGCAGAATGATTGTGTTTGCAATTGTATTCCTAAGTCAGTTGCAAATTCATTTACGTGCTCAGGAGGTTAATGCTGAGGTGGTTGACTATAAGAGTGTTTGTGTTTTTGATAAATCAAAATTATCTCAAAGCAAGTCGGTAACCGTTCAGGTTAACAACAGGGCGGGGGAAGAGTATGGGGAAGTGAAAATCTATTATTCTAAAGCAGATAAATTAACAGATGTCTCGGTTCGTCTTGAAGATCGGAATGGAATACTTATTCGTACGTTGGGCAAGAATGAATTATCAGACCGGAGCGCTATCTCGGAAGGTGCTCTTTATGAAGATAGTTACGTTAAACAGGCATTAGTGAAACATAATGTTTATCCCTACAGGGTAACATATTCATATACAATAGTCTCTAAAAATTACATTGAGATAGCAGACTGGACTCCGGTGGTTTATAATGATATACCGACTCGAAACGCAACTCTGAAGGTTGTTATTCCGAAAAATGTGAAATTTGAAGTTACGACAATGAGCGTGGACACCTGTCAGAAAGATTCGACAGTATCTTCTCTGGAGATGGTTTGGAAAAGTCGATATAATAAACAAATCAAGAACGAGGTGTTTGCTGAAAAAGAGAATTTTTATCCAAGAGTGATCGTTGTGCCTGGAGTCTTCAATTATGGTGTTGAAGGTGAATCGCGAAGTTGGACTTCTTTGGGAAAATGGTATGCAAATCTCACCCGGGGGCTCGATAATTTGCCTGATGAAGAAAAAACTAAAGTTCAACATCTGATATCGGGACTGAAAGATAAACGAGACATTATTCGGAAACTATATCGGTACCTTCAGGATAATACTCGATATATCAATATTTCTATCGGGATTGGCGGGCTTAAACCTTACCCGGCTTCTTATGTGGCTCAAAATCGGTATGGTGATTGTAAGGCTCTTACCACATATATGAAAGCTCTGTTGAAAGCAGCCGGCATTGACTCCAAATATGTTTTGATTTATGCAGGTGATCAGCCTCGCAGTTTGATTAGACAAGCGGTCTTTCCCCAGTTTAATCATGTAATTTTGGCCGTGCCGGTAGATAGAGATACTATATGGCTGGAGAATACAAGTCCAGTAAATCCATTTGGATACATGGGTTTGTTTACTCAAAACCGTGAAGCCTTGTTGGTAGATGAACAAGAAAGTCACCTCGTTCATGTGCCTGCATTGCATCGTCAGGATGCTGTCAATGAACGCATGTTCAACTTTAGGTTTAGTAGTGCAGGTCATGCAACTGTTAATTGGTCTTCGATATTCAAGGGGCAGGATTTTGATAGATTTACGCAAATCAATACTTCGTTGAACGAAGAATTGAAGGATAGAATTATAAGAGATTATATTCCATTTAAGAACTACGAGGTTCTCGATTGGCATATTGAACGGGCGGATCGGGATTCTTCTTTTATAAAGTTCAATGCCAGTTTTAATGTCTATAAATATCTTAAATCACTGGGTACAGATATGTACTTTAGCCTTTATCCTGTTGAGATTCCCAATTTTATACAGCCGGCTTTACGAACTTTACCCCTTGAAATTCCCTATCCTGTTGGCGGAGTCGATAGTTTGGTTTATTATTATCCTGATAAATATGGGTTAAAAGGCATGATGAAGGATGTCAATATAGATACAAAATTCGGGACTTATTCATGTGTTTTTCACCCCGATAAAGAAAAGCTGCTTGTGATAAAAAAAATAAATATTTACGCAGGACGATACTCGTTGTCTCAATATTCAGAATTTTATGAATTCATTAAATACATCAAAGAAATTGATACTGCGAATGTTTTATTACAACGGGCTGATTAATCTATTATTTTGACGAAATGATAAAGTTTCTGGCTCTTTAATTATGTGCAATATTTACCCTTAAATCAATTATCTATGAACCCAGCATGTCACGATGGAAACAAAAAGAAACATTTTAAGACTGGATCAGTAAACGGTTTGTTGCAATTTGTACAATCCCATTTGTTGTTACAATTAGGTATGATCTTCTTTTTGTTGTCGATTCCGAAATGGAGTGTAGGTCAGACATTCCTGCATGAATTCGGTAAGTGTAGTAATGAAGATTTTGAACTAAAAAAATATGATAAAGCCCCGAACGCCGATGCTGTTGTTATTTATGATATTGGCAAATCCTATTTCTCGGAAAGTGGAGGTGGGTTCAATGTCGTTTTTGAAAGAAAGCTAAAGCTTAAAATTTTCAATAAAGCGGGAATTAAACATGCGAATTTTGATATCCCTTATTATACAGGGAAGAACGGCGATGAAAGTGTATCAGAATTGCAGGGGAATGTGTATAATTATGAAAATGGCAGCGTTAGGGTCTCGCACCTAGATACTGAAAAAGATTATAACGAGAAACAAAATGAACACTGGAAAATAAAAAAAATAGCCATGCCAGATGTAAAGGAAGGTTCTGTTGTAGAATTAGCCTATACAATAACCAGTCCGTATGTTTTCAATTTTAGAAATTGGGAGTTTCAATCTCATATTCCTGTGATTTATAGTGAATATATTACTAAAATGATTCCATTTTATGAATACACATACATTTTACAAGGTATGCCTCGTTTTGACGACTTTAAAAACTATCAATCAGAAGGAAGTGAATATAGTTTTGCCGGGGTGAAATATCACGAAATGATCTATGATTTTGTAATGAAAGATTTGCCCGGGTTCAAAGATGAGTCTTTTATAACTTCGGAGCAGGATTACATTGTGAAGATGGATTTTCAACTATCTGCAATGCATTATCCGGACGGAAGGGTTGAGAAAATTATGCGAACTTGGCCGGAATTATCAAAAGAATTGCTTGATAATGATTATTTTGGCAGATATATCAATGCGGCACGGAAAAAAGCGAAGGATATACTACTTCCGCTTAATCTTTCTGCATTGACAAAAAAAGATAAGGCGAAAATAATATTCGAATACGTAATATCTAATTATAGCTGGAATAAAGAGGTTTCTAAATTTGTGGATAAAAGCGTGAAGGATTTCTCTCTGTCAAAAACAGGGAATAGCGCCAGTATCAATTTATTTATGTTGGCGATGTTGAATGAAGCCGGAATAGAAGCAGATCCTGTGGTTTTAAGTACAAGAAATCATGGCAAAATCAAGATGGATTATCCGTTCGAGTATTTTTTTAATGATGTTGTGGCGTATGCAAAACTTGATTCGGGAACTGTTGTGATGGATGCAACAGAGCCTTTGTGTACTTTTAATCAGATTCCTACACGTTGCCTAAATGATAGAGGGTTGGTGGTGCAAAAAAACAAAGTGGAATGGATACCTCTTAAAGGAACAACGCCATCGAAGGAAGAATATCAGCTCGAAATTAAATTGAATAGCTCGCTGGATAGTGTACGTCAGAGTTGTAAGCTGATATCGACCGGTTACGATGCTGTATATTATCGGGATACGTATCAAAGTGAGAAAGATAAGCTGAAAAAGAAATTGTTGGGGAGTAATGCTCTGGAAACTGAAAAACTGGAAGCAGATAATCTGACTCAACCGGAAAAGCCGTTTCTGCTGAGATATGAAAAAAACAATGCTATTGATGTTGTTGATGGTAAATTAATTATAGAGCCGTTTGGAAATACGGTTATGAGCGAAAACCCATTGAAGCAACAACTCCGTAGCTATCCTGTTGATATGACTTATCAGAAAACAAATAAATTTTACGCTCGCATCATGGTACCTGCCGGATATAAACTATTATCGAAGCCGGAAGATATGTCAATTAACAATGGCTTGGTGCGTGTTATTTATACGGCAAGTGCTATGGATGATCAAACTGTTCAGATAGTTGCTAGTTACGAGTTTAAAAAGGATGTTTATCCCAGCGAAGACTATTCGAATCTGAAAGCATATATAAATATGATTGTTAGTAAGTTCAACGATAAGATTGTTTTGTCGAAGATCTGAAACTTCACGCTATTTGTTGAGGAGGTTCAGAATTTCTCTGGCTTCTTCAACAAATAGAGTGGCTCCTTTTGCTTCGAGTTCCGCTTTTGGACGGAAGCCCCAAAGTACCGAAACCAAACGAACCCCCGCATTCAGCGCTGTTTCTACATCCACGCCCGAATCTCCGACATACAGCGTTTCTTCTTTACCGGTATCAGCATTCTTCATAATTTCATAGACGATGGAAGGGTCCGGTTTTATGGGAAAATCTTCACGTTGACCAAGTACTGTGGAAAACTTGATGTCAGGGAAAAAGCGCTTGGTCAGATATTTCGTGGCAGAGTCTATCTTGTTTGATGCAACGGCAAGTTTGATGCCCTTGTTCTGCAACGTTTCCAGTAGTTCCGTTATTCCGGGATAAGGACGGGTAAATTCAGTTGAATGATCGGCGTAGTAGAGTAGAAAATCTCTTTTGACTTTCGCGATGGTAGCCGGGTTTCTGTCGCTCTCGGGGAGCGCACGTTCAACCAGTTTATTCATTCCGTTGCCCACAAAAAAACGATAAGCTTCTATTGTGTGAGTAGGGTAGTGGTGTAATTCGAGCGCGTAATTACAGCTGTGAGCCAGGTCGTATATGGTGTCTAAAAGTGTTCCGTCTAAATCGAAAATTACTAACTTAATCATCTGTTTGATTCTTTGATATGTGGATCAATTGGTTTTGGTCTATTGATATAATGTTTTTGTCGAGCAAAAAACGTAAAGCTTGTGTTGTCTTGTCTTCGGACGTTTTCATTGTACGAAGAAGCTCGTTTGAGGAAACAGGCTTAGCGCTTATAATGGTTTTAATGCGAGACACGATTATATCGAATTCTTCCGTGGAAAGCGAGTTCTTCTTTTTTGCAATGCAGACGTCGCACACGCCACAGGCCGTTTCTTGTTTTTGTCCGAAATAAGCTAACAACTGCTGGCTGCGACAGATGCTGTTTTCTTCCGCATAGCCTTGCATAGCTTCTATTCTTTTCTCGAATCGTTCTTTGCGGGTCTCGTATACATCTTTGCTCAGTTTCACATGTTTAATGTCTTCCCGTGAAGATGTAAAGGTAATGAAAGGGGTTTTCTTTGCCGGAATGTAGCTGAATATGTGGGTTTTGCTAAGCTGGCTGAAAACGTTGTATACGGTTTCTCTTGTCGACTCGGCTCTTTGAGCGATTAAATCTTCGTTGATATACACATGGTCGGCAAACAAACCGGTGTAAGACCGTAATGTTACCTGAATGATGTTATCCCATTCGGGGTTTCCGTGACGCAAAGAATAGAGTTCATCTTTGTTGACGGTAATCATCAGTCGCGACGGATTGTCAAGAGCATCAGACAGAGTGATATAGCCGGCCTGTTCCATTATCTTCAACGCGTTGTAACTCATGTTGAGCGGTAATTTGTAGGCCTTGCAGAATTCCTGAAGGTCGAATGGAAAAACGGCTTCGAACCCGGATCCGACAGCTAACTGGTAAAAATTGCCAAGTGAATTGTATGTGTCCAAAACTCGTTGTTTGTCCGGAAATGAATCGCTTATCCTGCGTTTGAGTTTAGCTCCGTCATTCTTGCTGTAAATGATGGTGGCATACGCTTTTTTGCCGTCGCGTCC
The DNA here is from genome assembly GCF_001618385.1 of Paludibacter jiangxiensis. Lineage (NCBI taxonomy): Bacteria > Pseudomonadati > Bacteroidota > Bacteroidia > Bacteroidales > Paludibacteraceae > Paludibacter > Paludibacter jiangxiensis. Next base: position 157,441 of record NZ_BDCR01000002.1, read on the forward strand.
TGCCCGTCCTGCCTCCTGAAAATATGCTTCCGGCGAATCAGGCAAGTCGAGGTGAATAACTAGTCGAACGTCCGGTTTATCAATGCCCATGCCAAAAGCGTTGGTGCAGACAATCACCCGGCATTGGTTCGATTTCCAAGCCGCTTGTCGTTCGTTTTTCACATGCTGAGGCAATCCCGCATGAAAAAAATTGGCCGAAAAACCGTTGTCAATTAGAAATTCTGCGACTTCTTTTGTCTTTTTCCGGTCTCGTACATACACAATAGCACAACCGGGAACGTTGGTCAGGATTTTTATGAGTAAAGAAAGTTTATCGTCAGCTTCGCGAACAATATAGGCAAGGTTTTGTCGGGCAAAGCTCTGTGAGAAGCAGTTTGGTTCGTCGAAGTTTAATTGTGATTGTATGTCCCGGATTACTTCAGGCGTGGCTGTAGCAGTCAAAGCTAAAACCGGAACCCCCGGCAAATGTTTGCGTATTTCAGCTATCTTCAGATAAGACGGACGAAAGTCGTATCCCCACTGAGAAATGCAATGTGCTTCGTCAACAGCAATTAAGCAAATGTTGATGGAACTGAGTCGCTTTAAAAACAGCTCGGAGGATAGTCTCTCGGGAGAAACATAGAGGAATTTTACATTACCGAATGCACAATTATCGAGTGTCGTAATGATTTCCTGGCGGCTCATGCCGGTGCAAATCATTTCGGCTTTGATTCCACGGGCTTTGAGATTGTCTACCTGATCGCGCATCAGGGCAATTAGCGGAGTAATTACCAGACAGGTTCCGTCCATTGCCATTGTGGGCACCTGAAATGTAATGGATTTGCCACCACCGGTGGGCATTAGTCCCAATGTGTCTTTCCCCCCGGCAATGCTGAGGATAATATCGCTTTGCAACGGGCGAAATGCCTCGTAGTTCCAATATTCTTTTAATACGTTGAGAAATTTATCCATCGGACTTCTGACGAAATTGTTGCAAAATTACAATTTTTATACCATTAAATCAGTCGTTGTGCTCCATTTAATAATTACCTTTGTACCCGGATTTAATCATTGCATACATGCGTCGTGTTATTTTTGCGATATTGATTACCTTTTCGTCTGCGGTCATGGCTTTTAATCAGACAGTGGACTACGATCAGTGGCTGAACAAACTACAGACTACTCAGCAGATTTTTAACGAGCTCAACTACACTCTGAAGTTGTCTCCTAAAAGCTGTGTGTGTAATTATGAAGTGCACGGTCGTGATACTTTGTTCTTGTATGTCTTCAATGATTTCTACTGTTTTCCTCCAATGAAGTTCATGAACAAGAAACAGGAAAATTTCTATTGGAAAACGGTGAGAGACGTAAAAAGAGTGTTGCCATATGCGCGGCTTGTTTCCCGAACGGTGTATGATGCAAACAAACAGCTTGTGCAGATAACCGATGAAAAAGAACGTAAGGTTTTCCTGAAACAAACTGAAAAGGAGCTTTTCAAGCGTTACGAGAAAGAATTACGATCCATGTCGATCAATCAGGGAAAATTGCTTGTGCGCCTTGTCGATAGGGAATGTCATCAGACTACTTATTCTATCATCAGAACATATAAAGGCGCTTTTTCAGCCTGGATGTGGCAAACTGTAGCCAAGCTCTTCGGGTCAGACCTAAAGGCTGAATACGATGTGCAAAACAAGGATAAAATTATAGAAAGGGTAATTACCCTTGTAGAGGCCGGACAATTATGATCCGGCATTTTTTTACTTCAAAATTGAGCATATGCATCAACGTCCGCAGATAGTAATAGATGAGAAAATTCCTTTTATTAAGGGCGTTTTAGAGCCTTATGCAGATGTGAACTATGTGGAAGGTGCTCAAATTGATTCAAATATAGTAGCAAATGCAGATGCATTAATTGTTCGAACCCGCACTATCTGCAATGAAGCTCTCCTGAAAAATTCGACAGTAAAATTTATTGCTACTGCAACAATAGGGACAGACCATATTGATACTGCCTATTGTGATGCCAGGGGTGTTTTTTGGACAAATGCACTGGGTTGTAATTCCGGATCCGTTTATCAATATATAGCCTCTGTGTTGTCCTGGTTGGTTCGGGAAAAACAGGCAGAACTTGAAGCGTTGACGCTTGGCGTAATTGGATGCGGACATGTGGGAAGCAAGGTTGTCCGACTCGGACAATTGCTTGGAATGAAGGTGCTGGTTAACGACCCACCTTTGCAAAGGGCACATGGCGGAAATTTTGTTTCGTTGGATGAATTGTTGCAACAATCGGATATTGTATCTCTTCATACACCGTTGACACGATCGGGCGAAGACAAAACGTTTCATCTTATAGATAACGTTAATCTTCGCAAAATGAAGTCTTCTGCATGGCTCATTAATTCTTCAAGGGGAGAAGTACTCGACGGTGAAGCTCTTGAAATGGCGTTGAAAAATCAAGCAATTCAAGGAGCTGTTCTGGATGTTTGGGAACACGAACCACATATTTCGGTCGGCCTATTAAATCAGGTAGCTTTAGCCACTCCTCATATTGCAGGCTATTCTGCCGATGGTAAAGCTACTGCTACCGCGATGAGCGTACAGGCTTTAAGCCGATTTTTTAATTTACCTCTTGATAAATGGCAGCCTGATTCGATTCCTTTACCACAGCAATCGACTTTATTAACCATTGATGCTTCAAATAAGACTATTTCGCAATTATTTGCAGAGGTGGTTTGGGCTACTTATGCAATTACCGAAGACAACGACCGTTTGCGTAATGCGGTTGCTGATTTTGAAAAACAAAGAGGGAATTATCCCATTCGCCGCGAATTTCAGGCTTACACAATAAATTTGAAGCAAGGGAACAGTCAACTTGTTGATTTCCTGAAAGCACTGGGTTTCCAGGTTACTTTGTCCTGATTTTTTATTTCGAAACATTGCGATAGAGTGTCGGTTGTAAACCGATTTTTGTACTTTTGTATGGTTATCTGAATAGCATGAACCGAACGTTTGCAATAAAATCCTACCTGTTATATTTGTTAAGAGCCCGTCACAAGAAAGGCTATGGCATTCATTCTCCTTTTGTGTTCAATCTTCTTAACTCTGTCTTTTACGAGCAATCTCCATATTATTGTTACGAAAGCATTGAAGATCTGAGAGAAAAGTTGAAAAGCTCAAAAGACCTGATAGATGTGACAGATCACGGGACAGGTGGTTATACGAAACGTAGGATATGTGATATTGCCAGAAAGTCTGTGAAGCGTACTCAATATGCGCAATTGTTGTTCCGTTTGGCTAATTGCAACCGGTCGTCAAGCATACTGGAACTTGGCACTTGTTTGGGGCTGACAACACTCTACCTGTCACAAGTAAACAGCAATGGAAAAGTAGTGACAATTGATGCAGATGAGAATCTTTGCCGGTTGGCGTTGAATAATTTCAAAGAGTTAAGTGCCGATAATATTGAGCTTTGCAAAGGAAAAGTTGATGATGTGTTGCCTGGTATATTAGAAAAACTGCCGTCACTTGATTTCGTCTTTTTTGATGCGAACCATACACGGGAAGCAACATTGAAATATTTTGAGATGTGCCTGCCCAAAACACATAAATCCAGTATTTTTGTGTTTGATGACATTTACCGGAGCCAAGAGATGAGCCTTGCCTGGCAACAAATCATACAACATCCGGATGTCAGATTATCCATCGATATTTTTGAAATGGGAATAGTGTTTTTTAATACGGATTTGTTCAAGCAGGATTATATCGTCGCATTTTGAAGAAAAAAGTCGCATTACAACACTAAAAAGTAATTTTGTACGTTTCAGCAGTAGACTAAAAGAAATTTTGCTGGAAAATATTGATAATTTAAGCAATAGACTGTGAAAATATATACTAAAACCGGAGATAAAGGACAAACCAGTCTTATCGGAGGCACGCGGGTGTCGAAAGCAGATCCTCGTTTGGAAGCATACGGCACTGTAGATGAACTGAACTCTTCGATTGGCTTTTTGGTAGCAAATATTACGGATGAACATACCCGTATTTTGCTGTTGGAAATTCAGAGTCGTCTTTTCGATTTGGGTGCAGAATTGGCAACAGACAGGAATGCCGTTACAACAGAACCGAATGGAACTATCTTTGGGGACTGCATTCAGACAATTGAAAAAGAGATAGATAACATCACATCAACATTGCCATCCCTGAAACATTTTGTTTTGCCGGGAGGTGACGAAACAGCTGCCCGTTGTCATATGTGTCGAACGATTGCCCGCAGGGCGGAACGCAGAATGTGGGAATCAAATGCAATGTATCCGATAGCTGATGAATGCCTGGTTTTTGTTAATCGTTTATCTGACTATTTTTTCGTTTTGGCGCGTAAGTTTGTCCATGATGCAGGAAAAGAGGAAATTTTTTGGGAATCCCATTGTAGGTATTAGATTTTTTGTATTTTTGCACTCAATTAAGATTTTGATAAAATCGCTTAAATATAAATTATTAAGCGATTCTAAAATGATAATTCAGAGCCTGATTTAGGTTTTGTGGTAACCAACTAAAATAAGTAGCTAGCATGTATTGGACATTAGAATTAGCATCCAAATTAGAAGATGCACCCTGGCCAGCAACTAAAGACGAGTTGATAGACTATGCAATGCGTTCAGGAGCTCCTCTTGAGGTAATCGAAAATCTTCAGGAAATGGAAGATGAAGGGGAAATCTATGAAAGTATAGAAGATATTTGGCCGGATTATCCAAGCAAGGAAGATTTCTTCTTTAACGAAGAAGAATATTGATCTTTTTGCTTTTTTGTTTTATTGTTTTTAGCTGTTCTTTGTGTGTTTTTTGCTGTTTAGTTAATTTTGGTCTGTGAATTATCAGAACAAAGATATCTGGCAGGCTGAAAATTAGTTTTATTCTCGAAAAGAAGAGCTTTTTTATACAATAAAACGATAAAAGATGCCGTTATCATAGCATTGGACGAACTAAATCATCAAACGAAATGCTACGTTTGTTGAAGTAAATATAAAATATTTCCGGTGAAAAAACTCTGCTTAGCTGTATTGTGTGGCGTTTTGTCTTTAGGAACAACCAACGCTCAGTTTGTTTCGCAATACAGTCAGTATATGTTTGCAAAAGGGTCGTTTAACCCCGCAGCAATTGCAGAGGGAGACATGATGAGGCTTACCGGACTTCACAGACAACAATGGATAGGTATGCCGGGAGCGCCCGTCGATACTTATTTTAATCTTTCAATGCCGTTCACCATCAACAAAAAGAGTTTTGGAGCTGGACTGGCTTTTGATAATGAAAAAATGGGCTTGTTTACCAAACAGTTTGTGGTTCTTCAGGGAGCTTATAAGATGAAACTGGGAGACGGCCTTCTTAGTCTTGGTGCAAATATTGGTGCAATTAGTGTCGGTTTTCAGGGTGACAGCGCCTACGTTCCGACAGGTAATGACTATCACGTAGCACCGGGTTCCGACAGCCAGATTCCAACGTCGCAAGTTAGTGGGATGGCTTTGGATTTGAGCTTGGGAGCATACTATTCTACAGAGAAATGGTATGCCGGTTTTTCTGTTTTAGATGCTAATCAACCTACTATTCGTTGGTCGGATACGCAGGAATCGTATGTAGGAAGAATGTTTTATTTGACGGGAGGTTACAATTTGCCTTTGGCGAATACAAATTTCACCTTCAAACCATCAGTTCTGGTAAAAACCAACTTTGTTAATTATCAGACGGATTTGGACCTTTTACTTGATTATAAGGATAAATTTTGGGGAGGCTTGGCTTACCGATTCAAAGAATCCCTGATTTTTATGGGGGGAGTCAGACTTGCTAATGGTTTAGCAATCGGATATTCATTCGACTTGCCGGTGACAAATTTGATCTCTTCTACTTATGGATCTCACGAGCTGTTTGTGACGTATGACTTCAATATTTCACTCGAAAAGAAAAAAAATAAATACAAGAGTGTAAGAATTTTATAAAGGATAAATGACTCTGATATGAGAAAATTACTTTTTATAATCCCATTGCTTGGATTGTTGGTTGCGTGTAATTCCAAACCGGCAGGAGAGTTAGTGGGTCAATCGAACTCCAAAGTAAATGAAACATCTCCCTATGGAATGGTTTGGATAAGGGGAGGTGCATTTATGATGGGCGCCAATGATCAGGATGCTTTTTGGTCGTTCAAAGGAGAATCAAAAATGGTATCTGTTGATGGTTTCTGGATGGATCAAACCGAGGTTACCAATACAGAATATCGTCAATTTGTAGTTTGGGTAAGAGACTCTATCGCCAGACAACTTTTGGCAAATGTATCACCCGAAAAATGGCGTCAGAAAAAAGATACAGCTAAACTGAACTGGAAACGTCCTTTGCCATGGAAGAAAACCTGGGAAAAAGCTTCGGGAGAAGAAGATGCTCATGCTGATTCACTTTGGAACAGTTTGAAAAATTATAACAATAAATTTGAAGGCCTGAATTACGTTTATCGCTGGTACGATCTGGAACAAGCTGCCAGAGAATATAATAAATTTGACAGAGCTCACGGTCATTACCCTAACTCTTCATTTGCAATTGTAGATGAATATTATTTTGACGGTGGTGTCATCAAGATGCGTACAAAACGAATCTCACCTGTTCATAGTACAGAAGATTTCTACATGACTAAGATCATTAATGTATATCCGGATAAACTGGCATTCTGTACTGACTTTACCTATTCTTACAACGATCCTACTGTAAAATATTTCACGCTACGTTCGTATGACCAGTACCCTGTAGTTGGTGTAACTTGGGAACAGGCAAAAGCGTTCTGTGCATGGAGAACAAATTACTATAACAGTAACCATCTGTTCCAGGGACAAGATTACCGCTTGCCGACAGAAGCAGAATGGGAATGGGCAGCTCGTGGTGGTAAACAACAAAGCATGTATCCTTGGGGAGGCCCGTATATTCGCGATGGAAAAGGTTGCTATTTGGCCAACTTTAAACCTATGAGAGGTAATTACCGCGCGGATGGTGAAGTTCGAACAGCTAAGGTTGCAACATATCCTCCTAACGGTTTCGGGCTGTATGACATGGCTGGTAATGTTTCTGAATGGACAGAGTCTTCGTTTATGTCAATTAATGCAAATGGAACTCATGATTTAAACCCAAGTTTTGCTTACAATGCAAAAGAAAAAGATTCCGATATTTTGAAGAGGAAGATAATCAAGGGCGGATCGTGGAAAGATGTCGCAGCTTATCTTCAATGTGGCGCACGTACATTTGAATATCAAACAGAATCTCGTTCCTATATTGGTTTCAGGTGTGTGAAATCAACCAACCTGAAGAAAAAATCAGCAATGAAAAACTTTTAATACTTGATTATGGGAATCCTTGAATTTTTACAAACAGATAAAGGAAAAGCATTTGCAGGAAGATGTTATGGATTTGGGGCATCTATTGTAATTATCGGAGCGTTGTTTAAAATTCAACACTTCCCTCTTGCCGGATGGTTTTTGAGTATCGGTATGGGAACCGAAGCTATTTTGTTTGCATTGAGTGGACTCGAAAAGCCTCATAAAGATTATGAGTGGGAAAAGGTATTTCCTCATTTTCAGGACGAAAATGTACCTCCTATTACAGCAGGAGGTGGCGGCTCGGCAACCCCGATGTCTACAGTGCAAAGTAACCTGTTGGACGAAGAACAGGTGAAACGGTTGAACGAAAGTATTAAGAATCTTGGAGATACTGCAATGCAATTGACCTCCATCTCTAAGGCTTCTGGCGTAACAGATACATATGTTCAGAATATCCAGGCAGCTTCTGATGCTGCTGGCATTTTTGCTAAATCTCAGTCTGAACTTGCAACTTCAACCAGTGCAATAGTTCAATCTTACAAGCAAGCTGAAGATGAAATTGGCATGGTGGCAGAGCAAAGTAAAGTGTATGCTGCTCATGTGAATACAATTAATAAGAATCTTTCTTCTCTCAATGCCCTATATGAGCTTCAGATGAAGGGGGCTCAAGCGGGTAATGACGAATTAACAGCACAGATAGAACAACATAAGGCTATGTTGTCAAATCTTGAACAATTGAAATCTAATCTTGGTGCTTCACTTAAAGAGTCCGAAGAATACAAAGTTCAGGCAGTTAAGTTGTCCCGTCAGATATCTGATCTGAATAATGTTTATGGGAACATGCTAAATGCATTAAATACAAAGGCTTAATAGCAATATACGATAAACCATGAGTGGAGCAAAAAATTGTCCGGAAACGCCGCGGCAGAAGATGATTGGGATGATGTATCTCTTCCTGACTGCTATGCTTGCGTTAAATGTTTCTTCAGAGGTGCTGAATGGCTTTGTATTGGTGAACAACAGTATGTTGCAGAGTATTACCAGTTCAGATGCAAGAAACACCAATATGTATCAACGATTCAAAAATCTGGATGCAGATAACCCGGGCAAGGTTGGTGAATGGTTGAATAAAGCTTTGGTAGTGAAGCAAAAGTCAGACGAGATGTTTAAATATGTTGAGAATTTTAAGTATCAACTTGTACGTCTTGCTGATGGTAAAGATGCGGTTACTGATAAAATCAAAAATCTGGACAATCTGGATGTGGCCGGACAATATGCTTTAGTACAGGGGCATGGCAAAGAGTTAAAGCAAAAGCTTTCAGAATATAAGGAGTTCCTGAAAAGCTTTGTCAACGGTGATCCTGTGAAGATTGCAATGTTCGACAGGAACTTTGCAACAAAGGGCGGTAAAGACGGCAAAAACTGGCAGGAAAATATTTTTGAAATGATGCCGGTTGCTGCAGCTACCACTATTCTTACTAAATATCAAACAGATATTCGTGCGGCAGAAGGTGAAGTTGTCCAATATTTAATGGCGCAAACTGACGCAGGAGACTTTAGAGTAAATAAATTGCAGGCATATGTTATCCCGGTTTCTACGTACGTTATGCAGGGAGACAAGTATAGTGCTCAAATAGTACTATCAGCAATCGACTCAACAAAGGTGCCCCAAATTATGGTAAATGGACGTACTCTTGGTCGTGATGGTAAATTGGAAATGGTTTGCGGTCAGGTCGGAAGTTATGATTATAAGGGTATTATACGCTTAAATTCAGGCGGAGTAAATCGCGATTATCCATTTGTAGGCGCTTATACAGTTGGAGCGAAAAGTGCAACGGTTACAAATACGGCGTTGAACGTTGTATATGCAGGTATTGAAAATGAACTTTCCGCTTCTGTTCCGGGTGTCGCTGCGTCAAATATTCAGCTTGCCTGTGCCGGTGGGTCTGTTTCCAGAAAACCTAATGGTTTATGGACTTGCCGTACAAATGTAACTTCAGGAAAAATCAATTTTTCTGTTTCAGCAAAACTGGCAGGAGGGAATAGCTTTGTTCCTATGGGTACTGTGACATTTAACGTTCGTCAGTTGCCGGATCCTCGTCCATTCTTAGCGTATAATGCAGGGGGTGTAGAGAAATCTATTATTGAAGGCAATATAACTCTTGGTCAATTAAATGGTGCTGTTATAAAAGCAGATTACGTGAACGAATTAATTTCTGCCAATTTTACGGTAGTTTCGTTTACTTTGGAATATCCTAACGGTGAGGTGCTTGAAAGTAATGGTTCTACATTATCGGCAGCACAAAAGAATCGTTTGGCTCAGGAACGGGTAGGGTCACGTATTCTTGTAAGGGGTATTAAAGCGGTTGGCCCGGATCGATTGGTTCGCTCATTACCATTGTTAGCTGTGAAATTGAGCGGAAGATAGACTAAAAATTAAACATGAACAATATGCAACGAATGAGATTATTTTGTATCATTTGTTTTTCTGCCTTGATTGGCACATTGTGTGCGCAAGGTAACGAGAAAAAATTTTTCGATGAGTCTCCATCACCTTATGACTCTGTGGCATTGTCACAGCAAAAGCAGGAGGTGGTAATTTCGGACTCTGTGAAACGGGCTATCGTAAAGATGCGTAATGCTTTGCAATCTAGAATTCGTCACGATGATGTGGTTTGGTCTAAAACTGTGTATCGCATTATTGATATGCGCGAAAAACAAAACTTTCCGCTCTATTTTCCTCTGGAAGAGATGGATGGCTTTAAGAGCCTTATGAATGTTATGTTGCAGGGTGTTATCAATAAAAACCTGACTGTTTACCGAAAAGGTATTCGTGATGACCAATTCCGCCCTGATTTTTCAGTTAGCAAAGCTGTACCATTGGATAGTACAAAATACCTTATTAATAGTGTATTTTCTTACAAAGATGGAGATGCTGAGTTTTATCCGGCGTTAATGGTTTCAGATAAAGGAAAATTAGGCATAGATAATATGACCATCATTGAATTCCTGAAACGTCAGCAGCGTTTCCTGATCAAAGAAGTATGGTTTTACGACAAGCATCGTTCGGTACAGGAATCACGCATAGAAGCTATCGCTCCTTTGATGAGCTATCCAAAAGACAGATCTTCTTTGATTAAATCTATTGTATGCTGGTTTAAATTCAATGAATTACGTTCATTGCTGGCAGAAGAGAAAATATTTTGGGGAGACAACCAATCTTCTGATATGACATTTGATCTGTATTTTAGTCAACGAATGTATTCCGGTAATATTCTTGGTGTTGATGATATTTATCATCGTACATTACTTGATTATCTTACAAATGCTGATGACGTTAAAAAAGAGCAGGATGCAATTCAACGTTCGATTATAAACTTTGAAAATGATTTGTGGGAATATTAAATAAGTCTTATTCTCAGGCTATATAATAGTGATAGTTCGTTTGATATTGTTCAAGCGGACTATTGCTGTATTAAAGCTCTCCTTTCTAAAATTTAAGTATAATACATATACAATCTTCTAACTCATTTTTGTGGTGAGATACATTTTTTTTCTTTTGATCTTTTGTTGTGCGTCGGTTTGTAGCCTGTCTGCTCAGTCTTCTCGTATGCGCCCTCAAAGTGGAAGCTCTTCTTCAAAAGGAGAGGTTGATAATAGCAAGGCTAATTACGTTTCTCCGCATGTTGTGGCAAAAAAGATTGAAGAACGTTTTGGAGTTGCCGATTCAGTCACCGTCGACACAATTCCAAGAAATTTTCCGGATAAAAATTTGCTTGATTCATATAGCATAGCTAACGCCTATAACGGGAATATGGGTTCTCCGGTACAGTCGAAAATTTTCTTTGACCGGACACAAAAAACGAATTTTCTGTTTTCCACTCCGTACGATCCCTATGTGTATACGGCATCCGATTTGTCGTTTTACAATACGAAAACTCCCTATTCCAATTTGACCTATCTATCCAGTTTTCCGGGAGAACAATCGGAAGAAAGAACTAAGATATTTCTGTCGATGAATACGAATAAGAAGTTGAATATTACAGGTTTATTCGATTATTTGTACAACAGGGGACGATACATGAATCAATCCAATAAAGGACTGATAGCATCGCTTTATGGAAGTTATTCAGGAAAGCATTATTCTGCTTATGGGGCTTTTCTTTATCAGAATTTTTCGAATTATGAAAACGGAGGGCTCGCAAATACCGATTATGTAACGAATCCATCCGCTTACAGTCAGTATACTTCCATTACGATGCCGGTGAATTTAACCGGGGTGCAGGCCGGTTACCGAACGATGAGTTTCTTTTACAATCACAAATATTCTCTTGGTTTCAATAAGGTTATTGTTGTTAAAAAAGATTCAACGCGGGAGGAATTTATTCCGGTTACATCATTCATACACACTTTGAAGGTGCAAAGAGATGTGAAACGCTTTCATGAAGCATCTGTCGATACTACGTTTTTTGCGAATACCAATTTCAGCAAAACAGCTCATTCCGATACTGTAGCTTATTTGTCTGTTCGGAATACTTTTGCCGTTCAAATGGATGAGAAATTTAACCGCTTACTGAAATTTGGATTGACCGCTTTTATCGAAAATGAGGTAAACCGATATATGCAACTTGATCAGTACGATAAGATTGCCTATAAATGGGAACAAAATACACGTGTCGGAGGAATTCTTGCGAAGAATGAGGGACGGATTTATCGCTATAATTTACAGGGAAATATAGTTATTGTGGGTCCTAAAATAGGAGACTTTGAGCTGAGTGGTCGAGTGGGTGGCTATTTTACATTGTGGAAAGATTCTGTCGCTTTGAAAGCAATGGCAAGAATCAGAAATACATCCGCATCTTATTTCTGGGAACATTATTATTCGAATCATTTTATTTGGAATAATAACTTTGATAAGGAGCTGCAAACCTATATCGGAGGAAGTATAGAGCTTCCTAAAAGGCATTTGAAACTGGGCCTTCAGGTAGCAAATAACACCAATTATCTTTACTTCAATGAGAACGCAATGCCTACGCAGGCTTCGGGTAGTGTACAGATTGTTGCTTTGGATGCGAGTTTGGATTTGTTTTTCGGAAAGCATTTTGCGCTTGAAAACAAAGGTGTATATCAGGTGAGCAGTAATCAGAATGTGATTCCTCTGCCGGCATTGGCGTTGTACAATAATTTGTATTACCAGACAAAGCTTTTTAATGTATTACGAGTACAGTTAGGAGTTTCTTCGCATTTCCATACGTCATATTATGCCCCGGCTTATATGCCTGCAACCGGTCAGTTTTATGTGCAGAGCAAAACCAAGATCGGCAATTATCCCCTTGCAAGTGCATACGCCAATTTCCATTTGAAGAAAACCCGTTTCTTTCTGGAATATTACCACGTAAACCAGTCGTTTATGCCTAACCAGAATTATTTCTCCATGCCGAATTATCCAATGAATCCGACTACGATGAAAATGGGAATTTCCTGGAATTTCTACGATTAATTACATGGGGTCAACATCGTAGTTGACCTGAAGTGATTTGAAACGACCATCCGATTGAATACCACTCACAACATTCCGGATGATTTCCTTGACAGCATCTGGTGAAGCTGCGTTTTCTATCTTGAGGAGAATATGCTTGATGTACCAGTTCTGAATTCGCCCTACAGGAGGATTGTTCGGCCCTAAAACCCTTGTTCCAAGTAGCTTTTTAAGCTCATCAGCGATAAGTGCAGCCGCATGGTTGTTTACTCCAGCATCTTTGTGGCGGATGATGATATTTATCAGCCGGAAATATGGAGGATATCGGAAATCGTGCCGTTCCCTCATTTGTGTCGCAAACATTCCTTTGTAATCGTGAGCAATTACCTGCCGGATTACCGGATGATCCGTCTCCGGGGTTTGGAGAACTACCAACCCTTGTTTGCTTTTCCGTCCGGCTCGACCGCTAACCTGTGCCATTAGCTGGAAAGCCCGTTCGTGCGCCCGGAAGTCTGGATAAAACAGTAGGTTGCCGGCGTTCAGAATCCCCACCAGGCTGACATCACCGAAATCGAGCCCTTTAGTCACCATCTGCGTTCCAATCAAAATATCGATGGAGTGGCTTTCAAAATCGCGAATAATCTTCTCAAAACCTTTTTTGGTTCTTACCGTGTCGAGGTCGAGGCGTGCCGCTTTGGCATCCGGGAAAAGTGCATGTATCTCTTCTTCAATTTGCTCAGTGCCGAATCCTTTCGTTTGTAGCGAGGGCGTATGGCAACTCGGACAATTGGCCGGTACTTTGGACGTGTAGCCGCAGTAGTGGCAAGTGATCATGTCGAAGTGCTTGTGGTAGGTGAGACTAACATCGCAATGGGGACACCGGGGAACGTATGCGCACTGCTTGCATTCGATGTAAGGTGCATATCCGCGCCGGTTCTGGAAAAGAATAACCTGCTCTTTATTGGATAATGCCAGAGTGATTTTTTCGACCAATTCGTCGGTGAAATGTCCGGTGATCCGTTTTTTGCGGTATGCTTCTTTCAGATCGACGGTCTGTACTTTGGGCAACTCTATCTCTTCGTGTCGCTGTGTTAGTTCCACCAATCCATATTTTCCGGCAAGAGCGTTGTGGTAGCTTTCGATAGCAGGAGTAGCACTACCAAGAACGGTTTTGGCTCCGTGCATGTTGGCCAGCACAATGGCAGCATTTCGGGCGTGATATCGGGGTGCCGGGTCGTATTGTTTGTAGCTGCTTTCGTGCTCTTCGTCGACGATGACTAATCCAAGATCTCGGAACGGTAGAAAAACCGAAGAACGCACCCCGAGAATGATTTCATAACCTTTATCGTTCAAAAGATTGTTCCATATTTCTACCCGTTCGTTGTCCGAAAATTTGGAGTGATAAACGCCCAGCTTGTTGCCAAAGACCCGCTCCAGACGTTGGGTGAGCTGCGTGGTAAGGGCAATTTCGGGTACTAGATAGAGAACCTGTCGACCCAGCTTCAATGTTTCGGCGATGAGATGGATATAAATCTCCGTTTTGCCGCTCGAAGTTACTCCGTGAAGTAGGACTACGTTTTTCTCTTTCAGTTGCGAGAGAAGCGATCTGTATGCAGTTTTCTGAAAGCTGTTGAGTACGGCAAGCGGTTGCAGTGCTGTTTGAGTGGAATCCAGTCGGCTGATCTCTTTCGAGTAGGTATGCAAAATCTTTTTTTCGACCAACGCATCGAAGACAGCAGCGGAGCTTCCACTCTGTTCAAGGAGTTCCTTTTTGGAGACTTCCCGCGATCCGGTTTTTGTCAGGTGGCGCGACAGTTCAAGATAGACCATCAACAGATTCAACTGTTTCTTGGACCGGTGCAGCAAGTCGAAAATAGTTTGTAATTGTTCGTCGTTGGTTACATCATCGGCAAGACGGACGCAGGTGAGCCGCTTGGGTTTGTAGGCGGCGCGCAACTCCTCGGAAAGTGACACGGCGCCTTGGTCCATCAGGTTTTTGACGGTTGGCAGGATGGTCTTAAAGCCTGTGATGCGGGTCAGTTCCTTGATGGAGTGGGGCTTATTGTCGCTCAGTGCATTGTAAATGCGCAGCTCTTTCTCCGAAAAAGGAGCATCGGCTTCAAAGTCGCTGTTGAGCGTGATGGTGGTTTCGCTTTCTAGTTTCAGTCCGGCCGGAACGGCTGCCGTGTAGACATCGCCAATGAAAGCCATATAATAGTTGGCAATCCATTCCCAAAACGGAAGTTGCGGACGGCGGAGAATAGGTGCGTTGTCGAGCAGCGCAATGATCTCTTTCACCGACGAAACTTTAGGCGGAACGGCATGTACGTAGCGAACGATGCCGGTATATATTTTTTTGCTTCCGAACGGAACGACAACCCGCATGCCAAGCTTAACCGATTCGGATAGTTCCTCCGGTATTTTGTAGGTGTAGCTGTTGGCTAAAGGCAGGGGAAGAATGATGTCGGCAAAACGTTCGGACATAATGCGTTTAGATTATAGAGCAAAGAACAAAGAGCAAAGAGCAAAGATTCTTGAGAGGTGTGGTCTCCCTTTCTTGGCGGCTTTTTGTTATTTGCATTGATTTTTAAATCAATACTACGTGTCTTTATTCTTTGTTCTTTACTCTTTGTTCTGTTTTTATACGAATATAGCTTCCGGTTCTAAAGTGATGCCAAAATGTGTCTCGACGGATTGTTGAATCTCTTTTGCAAGCGCTTTGACCTCTTCTCCGGTGCAATCGCCCAGATTGTAGAGAACCAGCGCTTGCTTGGGATAAACGCCCACGTTACCGAACTGACGGTCTTTCCAACCGCATTGTTCGATGAGCCAACCGGCCGCGACTTTGTATTCTCCTTTGTGCGGATAGGCTACCAATGCGGGATATTTTTCTTTCAATGCTTCATATTGTGCAACCGGAATGACTGGGTTTTTGAAAAAGCTACCGGCGCTGCCGATCTTGTCGGGATTCGGGAGTTTCTCTTCGCGGATTTCGGAAATAATGCGACTAACATCGGCCAATGTCGGATCAGTGATGCCTGCTTTCTCCATTTCGGTGCGTATGGCGCCGTATTCCAGGTTTAGTTTGGGTAGCTTATTCAGCCGAAAAGTGACGGATGCCACGATGTATTTGCTTTTTAGTTCGGTCTTGAAAATACTGCTTCGGTAATCGAACTGACAGTCGCTGTTGGAGAAGATACATTGTTTGCCGGTCAGTATTTCGTAGGCTTCCACCGATTCGATGATGTCTTTGGCCTCTACACCATAAGCCCCAACGTTTTGTACAGGACTGGCCCCCACGGTTCCCGGAATAGCGGTCAGGTTTTCGGCTCCGTAGAAATTGTGATCCACGCAGAAATCGACAAAATCGCTCCACACTTCACCGGCGGCAGCCTTCACCAAAACTGTATCGGCAGTTTCCTCCTCGACGGTGATTCCCTTCAATGAAATCTTGACCACGATGCCCGCAAACAGCTTGTTGAAAACCACGTTACTGCCGCCGCCCAGAATGAAAAAAGGGAAAGCATTAAGTAGTCCGCTTTGCATCAGAATCTGGAAATCGATGGGTGCTGAAATGTCGGTAAAATACTGGCTGGTAGCCGCTATGCCAAAGGTGTTGTAAGGCTTGAGGGAAACGTTTTCCTGAAGAGTCATTGTCGGTTTATTTTGAATTCAAAATTACAACAAATCGTTCACATTTTCCGAATCGGCCAAAATCAATGAAGAATCTGTTGTATTTTTGTATGAAATTCTGAATATTGAAATTTTATTGCATTTATGGCAGCATTTGAGATTTTTGGCGGCAATCGTCTTTCGGGCGAAATTGTTCCGCAGGGTGCAAAAAACGAAGCTTTACAGGTGATTTGCGCTGTGTTGTTAACTCCCGAAAAGGTGACGATCAGCAATATTCCCGATATACGGGATGTGAACAAACTGATCGATTTGGTTGGTATGTTGGGCGTGAAGGTGGAAAAAGTTTCGGAAGGAACTTATACTTTTCAGGCCGATGCTGTCAATTTAGATACGTTGTACAGTCCCGAATATGGCAAAAAGGCCACTGAGCTACGTGGTTCCATTATGCTGGTGGGCCCGTTACTGACCCGTTTCGGTTATGCGGTGGTGCCGCAACCGGGAGGTGATAAAATCGGCCGTCGCCGTCTCGATACGCACTATATCGGCTTTCAAAAGCTGGGTGCCGAAGTCGGTTTCGATGAAGACTCGTCGCATGTGAAGGTAATCACTAAAGGACTGAAAGGTGTTTACATGTTGCTCGATGAAGCTTCGGTGACCGGTACGGCCAATGTGGTGATGGCTGCTGTGATGGCAAAAGGAACGACTACGATTTATAATGCAGCCTGCGAACCCTATCTTTTTCAACTCTGCACCATGCTGAACGCGATGGGCGCAAAGATCTCCGGCGTGGGTTCCAACCTGTTGGTGATTGAGGGCGTAGAATCAATGGGCGGATGCAACCACCGGATTTTGCCCGATATGATCGAAGTGGGTAGTTTTATCGGACTGGCTGCTATCACCCGTTCCGAGCTGACCATCAAAAATGTGGCGCGCGAACACCTGGGCATTACCCCCGAAATTTTTCATCGGTTGGGCATCAATTTTGAGTTTCGCAACGACGATATTTATATTCCGCAACAGGATAGTTATGAGGTACAGCGCTTCTTCGACGGTTCTATTATGACCATTGCCGATGCTCCCTGGCCGGGATTCACGCCCGACCTTATCAGCGTGGCGTTGGTGGTGGCAACGCAGGCCAAAGGCAGCGTGCTGATTCACCAGAAGATGTTCGAGAGCCGCCTCTTCTTTGTCGATAAGCTGATAGAAATGGGCGCTCAGATAATTCTTTGCGACCCACACCGCGCGGTGGTCATCGGAATGAATCATGAACAGTCCTTACGCGGCACACGCATGACTTCACCCGATATTCGTGCCGGGGTTTCGTTGCTTATTGCCGCTCTTTCGGCCGAAGGACGCAGCGTGATTGACAATATAGAACAGATCGACCGCGGCTACCAGGATATAGACGGGCGTTTGAGAGCGCTGGGAGCCGATATACGGAGGCTATAAATGCTACACCACTAATAGAAATAGATGAAAGCGATTGTTGTAAAACAGTCGCTTTTTTTATTGCAACCAGTTCTTCGTTCCGACATGAATTTATTCGACATTGTATAGAGTAGACGTATATAAATCTCAATGCCAGGCCTCTCCTCCCGGCCTCCTCCCCCGAGGGGAGGAGGAGCAAAGCCGTGAAACAGTTAGAGTTCAATTCGTTTTGCAGATTTTTCCCTTCTCTCTCGGGAGAGGGGTTAGGGGAGAGGTCGTAGAATGCAAAACGTTGTGCCTAATGCCTTGGTCAGCTAATTTGCACGATCCTCTATTTGTTTTAAAAATATGTAATAGTATTTTGTAATGTTTTTGTTTTTAACGGTGGATGTGTTTATGTTTTGGAATGTAATTTTTATATTTGCCTCTGTGTGTCAACCAATTTAATCGTGCGGCAGTTAGATAATTTTCACGCTCACGAGCGTGGAAATTGCGAAAATTAGAGAGGAAAAGACTGCAAAGAACATGATAAGAGGACTCAATATTTAATTCAAATAGCAATGTTTCAAAACGCATTTTCTTTTGATGGTAGAATAAGAAGATTAGAATATGGTATCAGTTTTATTGTTTATGTTGTTGCACAAACATTTGTCATGGCAATGATAAAATCAGATATTCCTTTCTCTATTTTGGCTTTTATACCATTATTTTGGTTCTTATGGGCGCAAGGTTCTAAGCGGAGTCATGATTTAGGCCATTCAGGCTGGTTTCAATTAATCCCTTTTTATGCATTGTGGTTGATCTTTATAAAAGGAGATGATGGGATAAATATCTATGGATTATCTCCAAGACCCCAAACGAAGCTTAGTGATTTTAATAAAGAACAATTCCCCAAAGAAGAAAATTCATTGGCTTTCAATAAGAATTCTAATGGTATTATGAAGTTATTCACGAAAATAAATATACTTATTCCTTTGTTAATTAATATAATTGCTATGTTTTCTGTGGATAGATATTTCGATGAGTATTGGGTGATTTTTGTGATGGATGCTGCAATTATATGGCTTTATATTTTTGCGATTGTATTCGTAAATCGGTACTATAAGGTTCTTGATTTTTTAGAATCTGCTGTTTCTCAAGGTACTTTAAGATTGATTTTAGTTGTTAATGTACTAATTCCTTCTATAATAAGAATCTTGACATGGGATCTGAATAATAATGATAGTTCTTTTCTATATTGTTTGTCTTATTCTCTCTCTATGTTACTAGTATGGTCTTTTACTGCAATAATATTGTGGATTTATAAAGGATATAAAGATTGTAAATGAAATAGGTTCGATTAAAATCGGATAAGAGTGGTTTCGTATTGAGGTAGGTTATTTTATATAGAAAGAAGATTCTATATACTGCAATATATGATAGAAGTCATCTTTCTGAAAATTTTGGCAATGGTAGTGTGCTTTTTTTGTGCATTCTATTTCGTAACTTTATTTTCATCAAGTGAAGATATGCCTTTGAAAAAAGCAACCAGAAAATTGAGGATGTTTAGTCCCTGTTGTTTTATTTGTGATATGGTGGCTATCAGGCTTTCTATTGAAACCATAAATGAATCAGCCGGAACGAATTATTTTCATTCCGGCTGATTCGTTTATGCTCCCGAGCTGTTTTATTTCACCACAATGGCATTGATGAGTGCATCCGCAGAATTGCCGCTAAGATTGACCAGCGTGCCGTTTTTCCAATACACGGCTGTTTTATTGCCGCTGCTATTGGTTATGTATCCCGCAAGATAGATGTCGTTGCCGGAAATATAGATCGCTTTGGCTTCAGCATCCAGCAAGCCATCCGTTAAGGTGTTTTCTGTTCCGTTCTTCCAGTAAGCGGAGACATATTTCCTGCTGTTGCCGGTAACTGCTCCTGCGGCATAAATATCGTTGCCGGAGGTGGTAATCGCATTGGCAGTTGCGTTGGAATTTCCATTGGAAAGGGTAACTGCGCTGCCGTTTGTCCAGTAAGTAGCAACCGCGATTCCGCTGTTGTTATAGACATTTCCCGCAATATAAACGTTGCTATTGCTCAAGGTGATAGCATTGGCGAATGCATCAGTCGTGCCGTCGGAGAGGCTGGCAGCTGCTCCGTTCTTCCAATAGACGGCAACATTATGACCAGTTGTGTTTTGTGTAGTGCCAGCCACATATACGTCGTTGCCCGAAACTGCAATCGCGTTGGCATAGGCGTCGGTAGAGCCGTCGGTCAGTTCTACTTTCGTTCCGTTTTTCCAGTAAACAGCCACGCTGTTGCCTTTGCTGTTGTCGACAAAACCAGAGACATAGACATTGCCATCCGAAATGGTGATGGAACTTGCATACGCGTTGGAAGTTCCGTCAGTGAGATTCACTGCCGTTCCGTTTTTCCAGTACTTGGCAATAGGGTAGCCGCTGGTGGAATATTCATAGCCGGCCACGTAAACGTCGCTGCCCGATATAAAAAGCGAAGTGGCGAAGCCCGACTGTGAGCCATTGGTCAAACTAACGGTGGTTCCATTTGCAGAATAAGCAGCAATATTGTTACCACTACTACTGCGCATATTATTGGCAAGGTAAAGACTGGTGCCCGATGAAGTTGTAAGGGCTTCGGTGTCCTGCTGACTGCAACCTGTAAGAGATAGTCCTGTAATTAAATAGATAAAGCAAAAAAGAACGTTTCTGGTCATATAAATAGTTTGTTGATATAAGCGATTTTCGGCACAAGAGATTATCTCCATCCGTATTTCTGTAAGACAAAACGCTTGCTTAACGGTTTTATTATCGAATAGTTCATACTTTTAGTAAGATTGAATATTGTTTACTTATATTATCTGAAAACTCCCGCTTAACTAAAAATTCGAATTAATTGAACCTTCCGGCGGATGAGTATTTTGCAAAAAAACAAATGTGTTTTTTGACAGATAGTCTTGACTTTTCGATAAATTTATAGAACTTTACACCCGAAAGTGCATTTCTGTTATCGTGATGAGAGACAATGGTAAAGGAGCTGCAATGAGAATTAATTAAACATCACCGATGCAAAAAATAATTGTTCTGGGAGCTACTTCTGGTATTGGAAGGGAAGTAGCCAAAATTTATGCAGGCAAAGGTTGTCTGGTGGGCATTACAGGCCGCCGGCAAGAGTTGTTGCATGAACTGGAACAAGAAGCGGCGGATCGCTATGTTGCAGCTTCGTTTGATATTTCGGACATTGCATCGGTGGAAACACACCTCGCAGCTTTGGTCGACCGTTTGGGAGGCCTTGATTTGTTGGTGCTTAGTTCCGGCTATGGGAAACGGAATAGTGAGCTTGTGTCGGAACCGGAGCAACTCGCGATAAAGACGGATGTAGCGGGCTTTACTGCTGTGGTTGACTGGGCATTTCGTTACTTCAAACAACAGCAGCATGGTCATATTGTCGCGATAAGTTCCATTGCCGGACTGCGAGGGAACCGCTTTTCGCCGGCATACAGTGCCAGTAAGTCTTACAATATGATTTATATGCAATCCCTGCGTCAGTTGGCTCATCATCAGAAACTCAATATTCAGATTACGGATATTCGCCCCGGATTTGTAGATACCTGCATGGCTCAGGGAGAAGGCGTTTTCTGGTCGGCACCGGTGCCGAAAGCTGCCGCTCAGATAGTGAAAGCGGTAGAGCAGAAAAAGGACATAGTTTACGTGACTAAACGCTGGCGGCTTATCGCTATGGTGGTAAAATTGATTCCAAGAGTGATTTTTGAAAGAATATAAAGTGTAATTTTTATGGTGGAAGAAAAAAACAGAGTGGCTTTGCTTTCAGTATTTGCTGCGATATTTCTGACGAGCTTCAAACTGATTATCGGTGTCCTTACCGGTAGTTTGGGTATTCTGTCCGAAGCATTGCACTCAGGCCTCGACCTGGTGGCTGCCGTGATTACCTTCTTCTCGGTTCGTATTTCCGATAAGCCTGCCGATAAGCAGCATAACTATGGCCATGGTAAAATCGAAAACTTCTCCGCGTTTATCGAAACCATTCTTTTGTTGATTACCTGCGTGTGGATTGTGTCCGAAGCAATTGACCGGTTGGTAACAGGAAATACCCATATCGAAGTGTCGGTGTGGAGTTATGTGGTGGTAATCAGTTCCATTGTGGTGGATTTTACCCGTTCGAGAGCGTTGTATAAAGTGGCGAAAAAGCATAACAGTCAGGCGCTGGAAGCTGATGCACTTCATTTTTCAACAGACATCTGGAGTTCGGCCGTTGTATTGTTTGGTCTTATTTGTGCTAACTTTGGGTTTTATTTTGCCGACTCCATTGCGGCGTTGATGGTTGCGGTAATCGTCTTGTTTGTTTCTTTTCGCCTAGGGAAAAAAGCGGTTGATGTGCTGTTGGATAAAGCTCCGCAAGAGACGATTACGCTTGTCGAAAATACCCTGAACTCATTCCCTGAAGTAAAGCTCTATCATCATCTTAAAGTACGTACAGCCGGAGCAGATACGTTTATCAAGTTCAATATCCACCTTGATCCGGATTTAAAGCTGCGCGATGTACATGAACTTTGCGACCGGATTGAACATTGCCTGATGGCTCAGATAAAACGAAGCGAAATATATATTCATGTCGAACCTCAGGATTCATGTCATTTGAAGGATGAGGAAAATCAAATCAATTTATTGCAACAAAATGGAAAAGAATAAAAAGAACAGACGGGTTCGCCAGGTGAGCCTTGCGTTGCTTTTGACGGTGGCTATTTTGCAAATCGCTACCATTGTGCTGATGGGAACCGGATTTCGTGGTTTTGATGTGGGAGAATTGCACGAGTTTTGCGGCTTTTCATTATTTGCCCTGATTGCCGTTCACATTGTGGTGTTTCGCAAAATCCTCAAGGCTATTTTCTTTCCGAAAAATTGATTAGTGCAGGTGGAATTGAAAGCAAGGGATTACGGCATTGACTGGCTGAAGGCGTTTGCCATCATTTTGATGGTACTGGGCCATGCCATTCAGTATTCGTTAGTGAGCAATTTCGATTCCAATATCATTTTCCGCCTGATATACTCTTTTCACATGCCGCTTTTTATATGCATTAGCGGCTATCTCATTTCGCCCGGTAAAAATATCGGCTTTTTGTGGAAACAATTCAAATTGCTGATTATCCCTTTTCTGCTTTGGATGGTTTTGTATTCGCTCTATTACAGGCGCATGGATCTTCACAACCGAAATTGGGCGATACTTCCCAACTATTATTTGCAGGTTTTTCAATCTCCGGGTAAGGGTGGCCTGTGGTTCTTGTGGGCACTTTATGTGGTAGATGTGTTCTATTTCTTCCTGCGTAAAAGCCGGTACTTTTATCTCTTGTCAGTGTCAGTAGTGGTGTTGATGTATGCGTTGACGCTTTATTCCCCCGAGTTGAATTTCTATGGGTTGGGACTGTTTAAGATCTATTACCCCTATTTCCTTTTGGGCTGCTTTTTGCGTCAATATCAGATTGCTGATAAGATTAAAAAATGGCAGGTTATACTATTGATTGTAGTGATGGTATTCTTTCAGATTGCATGGGCGCGAACCGGATCGGTGTATGCTTTTGGAATGCCCATCGCTCATGATAACAACTCCATATATGCACTCATAGTGCGTATTTTGACTCCTGTGCCGGTGTTATTACTTCTTTTTAAGCTAAGTCGCTATTGTAGAAAGAGCAATGTTGTGGTACAATGGCTGTCCGTAAATACACTATCTGTTTACGCGTCTCATTTTATGTGGGTGTATCTGTTTGTTTACCTGCTGTCCTCTACCATCCTCGAACGTAGCGATGTTGAAATTTTTATCGTATTTATTGTTGCATTGGTTCTTACATGGGCAACAGTGGCGGGCATAAACAGAGTGCCGGTTGTCAGAAAGCTTTTGTTCGGACGATAATCAGAACCATTTTTTTCGTTTGAAATAAAAAATCATCCCAACAGAAATAATGACTACCACACCCCAGAAAGCCAGATAACCATACGTCCAACCTGTCTCGGGTATTGTCTTGAAATTCATTCCGTAAACTCCGGCTAAAAATGTGATAGGAATAAAAAAGGCAGAAAAAAGGGTCAAAACCTTCATTATTTCGTTCAAACGATTGCTTACTGCCGACATGTAAAGGTCCATCATTCCAGAAGTTATTTCCCGTAAACTATCCAGACTTTCGATGAGTTGTACTGTGTGATCGTAGATGTCGCGAAAGTAAATTCTGGTGCCATCGTTAATCAGTTCGTGTTCCGATATTTGCAATGCGGTAACTACTTCGCGGGTTGGCCATATCATTTTCTTTGCATATACCAGTCTTCTTTTTAACTTGTAGATGGCTTCCTGATTAGCATTTACCGGCGACATGATCAACTCATCTTCGGCAGCTTCGATTGTTTCTCCCACATTCTCCAACAGCGAAAAATACTGGTCGATTATAATGTCGCAAAGAGCAAAAAGCAGGTAGTCGGAGGAGAATCGTCTGATGCGGCCTTTTGTGGCAAATATCCGGTTGCGTAATGCATCGAATAAAGCCGGTGTTGTTTCATGAAAAGAGACGACAAAACGGTCGCCAAGAATCATGCTTACTTGTTCTACAGTGACTTCGTTTGTCACCGGTTCTAATTGTAGAGCCTTAAGTACGACAAAGATGTAGTTCTCCCGTTCAATCATGATAGGGCGCTGCGTAGTGTTGGCAATAGCTTCCACGTCGAGGGAGTTGATGCAAAGTTGTTCGCCTAACTGATTGAGAAAATCAGTGTTGTGTACGCCCGAAATCTGCACCCACTTCAGCGTTGGCGATGCCATTTCGGTTTGCAGGTCAGGCAAAGAAACGATTTGTTTCTCTTCAACCGACGCTTCGTCATAAGCAATCATATTGATGCTTATCGTCTCCTGACGGGGCATCCCGATATATTCAACAGTACCCGGAGAAGTGCCTTTCTGAGCCATTCGGGGCACAAACTTGTGAAGATCAATCTTCTTGATGTTGCGGAATGATGCAGCGCGTTTCATAGTGATGAAGTTTTTCTTTATGGATGCAATTTCGTTCCTGCAGGAGGCAGATAACCTTTACATTCAAAGACGGCAAATTTACGTTGAACGATACCTTTGTCATTTTTCAATATAATGCTGTCCAGCGGGCTAACGTTTTTGAAATAACGTTGAAGAATATCCTGCACTTTCCCTTCGTCCTGACGTTTGCGTTTGTTCAGTTCTGAAGTGACGTAGATGGCATTTCGACCTGCCAGCGATTGAACGTTACGGTCGTCAAGAGCAAACTGGAAAGCGTGTTTTTCAATCAGATTACCTCCGTATACATGTTCCGGTAGATAAAAGTTGAGCGCCGCAGAGGTTTTATATGAGTCGTCGGAGAATACGATGTAGCCGGGATGTTGGTCTTTTACGGTTTTAACCTCTTTGGTAAGCTTGTTCCATCCCCACCAGGTGTCGTCCGAATTGACGGGAATCGGCATCCAGGCTAATTCAATAAAAGCCAGAATGTGCAGCAATACGGAGAGGCCTGTTTGCCAGCGAATAATCTTATCCGTTTTCAGATAAGAGACCCCAAGGATTGCTCCCGTGAAGTAAACAGGCATAATCCAGTTTACTTTTACCCAATAAATAAAAGCGATGGCCGTAAAGCAAAGAAAAAACGGAACGGTAAACGAAGCAGATAAAAGCGTATTTGTTTCAAATTTATTCCGAGTGAAGAGTTTTCGGATGGAGTCGAATGAAGAACGGAAAATAAGCAGGAAGAATACCGGTAATGCAAGACCCAGCTGACTGCCAAAGTAACCCAGAAAAAGCCGCGGCTGGAATTGGAATCCGGTCGACATGCTCGATGCCCGTTCGGTAGATTGATATTTGATGGATATAAAATCGTTTTGGATATTCCAGACAATGACGGGTAAACTTGCTGCGATAAAAGCGATGACAAACAAGATAAATTGTCCTGTAATCAGCTTTTTTCGATGGTCTTTAGAGCAAAGCAAAAACAGAAACAGTCCGAAACCCAGAAATACTGCCGTATATTTGCTGTCGAATGCAAGGCCGGAGGTTATTCCACCCAGTAGCCAGTAGTGCCATTTGTTTTCTGTAACAGCTTTGTGGATAATAAGTAAGCTTAAAGCCCAGAAAAATAACAGCGGAACATCCGGTGTGCTGTTAACGCACAAAAGCGTGATAAATGGAGCTGTTACAATGAGCAGGAAGGCTTTTCTGAGTGCGTCTCCGCTTAGAATTCTTTTTAGGAAGAGATAGAAAATGTATAGAGTGCCAGATGTGACCAGAAAATCAGCGGCATGAAGCGTAAATACTGATTTGCCAAACAAGGTGGTTGCCAATCGAAGCATATACGCAATCATCGGAGGATGGTCGAAATAGGACAGGGCAAGATGATCGCCGTAGTAGCAATAATAAGCATCCTGTGGCATTAACCCCATGGTAGAGGCCAGTATGATTCGTAGCAACGAGAAAAGAATGATGGTACCTATAAACTCTTTTTGTTTTGTCATTGTATGAACGGTATCGTTAAAATTCTGAATTGATGATTCTTTAATGTGCAAATTGACAGGTTACAAAGGTACGTTTTTTTCTTTAAGTCAATTTTTGGTGTCAAAATCATTGTTTTGAAGATAAAAAAATGACTGGTTGTGATTTTTTTGCTTTGAAAAGTTTTGAATTTTAAATATCAGACAGACAATTGATTAGAATGTATATTATGACGTTAAAATTGTTGGAAACGTTAACGGCAGACTTATATTTGTAAAAAATAATGCTGAAAATTTGGCACTTACGAGATACATTTTGTTACTTTGCAGCCAATTAATAAAAGGTGAACTGTAGATGTACGTGAGTTGTATGTCGCTGAATATCAGTTTTTGATAAAAAGATATTCTGAATGGTGTTTGTAAATTATTCTCAAAAATAGTACGATATGTCGAAAAACTTGGTAATTGTTGAGTCGCCGGCGAAGGCGAAAACGATTGAAAAATTTCTGGGCGGTGATTATACCGTCATGTCAAGTTTTGGACATATACGTGATCTTAGCGAACACGATTTAGGTGTGGATGTGAAGCATGGCTTCAAACCTATATATAATGTATCGACCGATAAGAAAAAACTGGTTAGCGAGCTCAAGAAAGCCGCAGAAACGGCAGAAGTCGTTTGGTTGGCTTCCGATGAGGACCGGGAGGGAGAAGCAATTGCATGGCACTTATTTGAAGCGCTGAAACTCAAAAAAGAGAAGACCCGCCGCATTGTCTTTCACGAAATTACAAAGCCAGCCATTCTCAAGGCAATTGAAAATCCCCGCGATATTGATACCGATCTGGTAAACGCTCAGCAAGCACGTCGTATTCTCGACCGTCTTGTGGGTTTTGAGCTTTCTCCGGTGTTGTGGCGTAAGGTAAAATCGTCACTTTCAGCAGGTCGCGTGCAATCCGTGGCGGTTCGCCTCATTGTTGACCGCGAACGCGAAATTCAGGCGTTTGTGTCAGACTCAGCTTTTCGGGTTATTGCTATTTTCACGGTTTTCGATGCCGATGGTAAGCCTGTAGAGTTGAAAGCCGAATTGCAACAACGTTTCAAAACGAAGGAAGAGGCGCATGCTTTTCTTGAAAAATGCAAAAGCAGCATCTATTCTATTGACGATATAGTAACCCGTCCCTCCAAACGTTCACCGGCGCCTCCGTTTACTACCTCAACCTTGCAGCAGGAAGCTGCCCGCAAACTGGGCTATTCCGTGTCGCAAACCATGATGATTGCTCAAAAACTTTACGAAGCAGGGCAAATCACCTATATGCGTACCGACTCTGTCAATCTTTCCGATTTGGCATTAGGTGCATCCAAAGAAGAAATTTTCAATACAATGGGCGAAAGTTACTGGCAATTCCGTCAGTTTCACACCAAAACCAAAGGCGCACAGGAAGCGCACGAGGCAATTCGTCCTACCTATATGAATAAGCACCAGATAACAGGAACGGCTCAGGAAAAGAACCTTTATTCGCTGATTTGGAAACGTACCATTGCATCGCAAATGAGTGATGCAGAACTCGAACGTACAACCGTAACCATCGGACTGAACAATGCTACTGAGAAATTTGTGGCAACAGGAGAGGTGATTAAATTCGACGGGTTCCTGAAAGTGTATCTGGAATCGACTGATGATGAAGCTGAGTCGTCAGATTCAGAATCACTGTTGCCTCCTTTGAAAATAAAGCAACAGCTTGAGATGCAGAATGTGACAGCGCAGCAGCGTTATACTCAACGTCCGCCGCGTTACAACGAAGCTGCTCTTGTTCGTAAACTGGAGGAACTGGGTATCGGACGTCCTTCAACCTACGCTCCGACTATTTCTACTATCCAAAAAAGGAAATACGTTGAAAAATCCAACCTTGATGGTGAGACCCGCGATTTTATTCTGTTGACTCTTACCAAGGGAAAAATAAAGGAAGAGGTAAAGAATGAGCGTTTCGGCGCCGATAAGGGCAAATTGATCCCAACCGACATCGGTATGGTGGTGAATGACTTCCTGACAGATTATTTCCCTGATATTCTTGATTATAACTTTACGGCTAATGTGGAAAAAGAATTTGACGACATTGCCGAAGGCGATCTCGACTGGCAAAAGTCGCTGGATGATTTTTATAAGAAATTCCACCCGACAGTAGAAGAAGCTATTGCCAACTCTGAACGTCGTACAGGAGAACGTATTCTGGGAACGGATCCGAAAACCGGACGTCAGGTGTCCGTGCGTATCGGTCGCTTTGGTCCGATGGTGCAGATCGGGACCAAGGAAGAAGAAGATAAACCTCAGTTTGCCTCGCTCACAAAAGGGCAAATGATTGACACCATTACGTTGGAAGAAGCGCTGGAACTGTTTAAATTGCCACGCAGTCTGGGCGAATTTGAAGGAAAGGAAATGATTGCGGCGATCGGTCGTTTTGGGGCCTATGTGCGTCACAATTCCGTGTTTACCTCTCTGCCGAAGACGGAAGATCCGATGAGCATCACTGCCGAAAGAGCCATCGAACTTATTCTTGCGAAGCGTGAAGCTGACAAAAACAAGATCATCAAAACGTTTGAACAGGATGCTGACCTGAAAGTGTTGAATGGACGTTACGGCCCCTATATCGCATATCAAAAAAAGAACTTCAAAATCCCGGCAAAGACAGAACCTGCATCGCTTACGTTCGAAGCATGCATGGAAATAGTCAATGCCGAACCGAAAGAAACTAAAAAAACTACCCGTAAGAAAAAGTAGTTGCAGCAGGAATCAAATATATCATTGTTGATTATATTTGCTATATAAAAATCACCAGTATGTATCTCGATTCCTCGTTTCTTACCATTGATGCGGGTTTTCAGCCTTCCGTAGGTCGGCTGTTAGTTGCAGAGCCATTTATGAACGAGCCATATTTTGGCCGTTCGGTGATTCTGCTTACCCAGCATTCCAACCTTGGTAGTATGGGGCTGGTGCTCAATAAACCACTCAAATTATACCTTCACGAAATCTTAGAGGGCGTCAAAGTAGAGGAGAATATTCCTGTTTTTTGTGGCGGCCCTGTAGGATCAAAATCTCTTTTCTATTTGCACAATTTGTCAGAGGTTCCTCAAAGTTTTCAGATTACTAAAAACCTCTATCTGGGGGGCGATTTTGAATGGTTGATGGATAACCTTAATGCAGGACTGGGAGCTGCGGCTAAAGTACGGTTCTTTCTTGGTTATGCGGGATGGGATGAGGGTCAGTTGCAGGACGAAATAAAACACCAGTCATGGTTGGTGACCAAACTGGCGACAGACGAAATTCTGCATATGCCGGGGTACGAATCACTCTGGAGTCGTTCTATGCAGTCGCTGGGCGGTAAGTACAAGCGTTGGGCCGAATTTCCTCAAAACCCCAATCTTAACTGAATTGTTTTTCAGATAATTAAATGCTAGAGATATAGAAGATAGGAGGCTGTCTCAAAAGGCAATGTTGTTATTGATAACTTACAAGCTGAAAAGTTTTTTTACCCCTATATCCCCTAAAGGGGACTTTTACGCCAATAAAAACAGCAGATTTGTAGCCCCTTCAGGGGTTTGGGGTGAAAAAATAAAGATCTATTGTTGAATCGTAAGTTATTGTAAATCAATATACCTTTTGAGACAGCCTTTCCTTTGTATCAAGCCATTTGGGCTTCAAATGCTTTCCATAGGTTATCGTCAGGAACCGGAGCAGTAATCTCGATTTCCTGTTTGGACACTGGATGTACAAATGACAGTAATCGGGCGTGGAGTGAAATTCCGCCGTCGGGATTTGACCGGGCAAAACCGTACTTCAGATCGCCTTTTATGGGACAACCTATTTTTGCAAGCTGGCAACGGATCTGATGGTGACGGCCTGTTTGTAGATCAATCTCCAGCAAGTAGTAATTGTCGGATGTACCAATGATACGGTAGTGCAAAATGGCTTTTTTGCTGTCTTTGCGCTCTTCGTCGTAGGCGTATGATTTGTTCTGCTTTTCGTTACGAACCAAATAATGCGTTAAAGTTGCTTCCGGTGCAATATCGGCCTTTTTGACAATCGCCCAATAGAATTTCTTTACCTCGTGGTTCTGGAACATCGCATTCAGCCGTGATAACGATTTACTTGTCTTTGCAAACAGCGTTACCCCGCTTACGGGTCGGTCGAGGCGATGCGTCACACCGACAAACACATTCCCGGGTTTGTTATATTTCTCTTTCAGGTAAACTTTCAGGAGTTCCGAAAGAGGTTTATCTCCGGTTTTGTCGCCCTGTACAAT
Organism: Paludibacter jiangxiensis; assembly: GCF_001618385.1. NCBI lineage: Bacteria > Pseudomonadati > Bacteroidota > Bacteroidia > Bacteroidales > Paludibacteraceae > Paludibacter > Paludibacter jiangxiensis. The sequence goes on from NZ_BDCR01000002.1 coordinate 188,108, forward strand.
TTCCGAACAGGTCTTGTTAACCGCAATTACGTGATTGTCTTCGTAAAGTATTGTCATGTATGAAAATTTGAGGTGCAAAGTTAGGTGAAAATATGCCAACACCCAATCGCTACCTCTCTTTTTGTCATAGCCCAAATATCGCCGAATTTTTTGTTCCGTTTACTCGGATGCAGCCTCACAAATCCGTATCTTTGCATAAATAATCAGGATTGAGTAATTGTTGATTCTACTGCCTGTTTATCAAAGGTGTAGTTGTGTTACTCACTACTCGTTACTCACCACTCATTACTAATTAATATGACATCTCAAGAACTTTTTGCAAACATCTGCCGTAAAAAATCATTTCTTTGTGTAGGACTGGATACAGACCTGAAAAAAATTCCACAGCACCTGTTGAATGAGGAGGATCCTATTTTTGCTTTTAACAAGGCAATTATTGATGCAACCGCAGATCTTTGCGTTGCTTACAAACCGAATCTTGCTTTTTACGAAAGTCTTGGAGTGACAGGTTGGCAGGCGCTCGAAAAAACGGTAAACTATATTCGCGAAAACTATCCCGATCAGTTCCTCATTGCTGATGCCAAGCGCGGCGATATTGGGAATACTTCAGAAATGTATGCGCGTACGTTCTTCCAGCATTTCAACTTCGATTCGGTGACTGTGGCGCCTTACATGGGTGAAGATTCGGTCAAACCGTTTCTGGGTTACGAAGGGAAATGGGTCATTTTGCTGGCATTGACTTCAAACAAAGGATCGCACGATTTTCAGTTCACACAGGATGAGGGAGGTGAACGCCTTTTTGAAAAAGTGCTTCGTAAATCGCAGGAGTGGGGCAGTACAGACACATTGATGTATGTGGTCGGTGCGACACAGGGAAGCATGTTTGCTGATATCCGCAAAGTGGCTCCCGAACATTTTCTACTGGTTCCCGGTGTGGGAGCTCAGGGCGGCGATTTGAATGAAGTGTGCAAATACGGGTTGAACAGTAAATGCGGTCTTATTGTAAACTCTTCTCGTCAGATTTTGTACGCTGCGAAAGATGAAACTTTTGCAGAAGCAGCACGTTGTGAAGCCGGAAAAGTACAGGCCGACATGGAGGCTATTCTCCGTAGTAACAATCTGATCGGATAATTTGTCTGTTTACAGCCTTTTACGATTCTTCTGCTTTTTTATAACTGCCAAATTTGCAGTTGGCTTACCATTTGCAGATATTTGTAAGTAAGAAGAAATTCTTTGTAAACGTAAAAATATAACGCTATGATGATTTATGTGATTTTTGGTGTCTTTGCGCTCATAAGCTGGATAGTACAGCAAAGCCTTCAATCGAAATTCAAAAAGTATTCGCAAATTCCTATTCCCAACGGTATGACCGGAAAGGATGTGGCAGAACGCATGCTGCGCGAAAACGGGATTTATGATGTAAAGGTTATTTCTGTTGAAGGAGAACTGACCGACCACTATAATCCGGCTAATAAAACGGTAAACCTGAGCGAACCTGTTTTTATGAGTAACAGCGTTGCGGCAGCAGCTGTGGCAGCTCACGAATGCGGACACGCTGTGCAACATGCAACGGCCTATGCTCCGTTAAAGATGCGTTCGGCATTAGTACCTGTTGTGAGCTTTGCTTCCAATTGGGTGCAATGGGTGTTGCTGGGCGGTATCCTGCTGGTGCATACATTTCCGGCGTTGTTGTTGTTCGGTATCGTTCTTTTTGCCATGACGACTTTGTTCAGCGTGATTACATTGCCGGTGGAAATCAACGCCAGTGCCCGTGCATTGGCATGGCTTAACCGTTCGGGAATCACCAACGTTTCTACTTACGAACCGGCTAAAGATGCTTTGAAGACGGCGGCTTATACCTATGTGGTGGCAGCCCTCAGCTCTCTGGCAACCCTTTTCTACTACATTATGATCTTTATGGGTGGCAACCGTCGGGATTAAGCTCTGATCGCTGAAAAAATAGTAGCGGCCTTGCAAGCAATACGTTTGCAAGGCCGCTTTTTTTTATTTGGTGGAAAAACCATTACATTTGAAGAGATTTGTAACACAGCAATCTATGTCGAACAGAATAAGTATGTCTATCAATGAGTCAATGCGTAATTAACGTTTACAAAAGATGAGAAAACTGATGTTATTGGCAATGATTTGTTTTTTATCTTGTTCGAAAAACAATAATCAAAAAGAGTTTTTCTTGACAAATGGAAGCCGTAAATTTTGGAATGTTGTTTATGATTCCCATTTTTATGATAAAAAAAACAGCAAAATATATCCTTTATATTGCTACGTATTTGATAAAGATCATAAGTGGCTTTTTTGTGAATATAGACAAGGGGCTTGTGTTTTGTATGATAATGGCGATATTGAGATTCCACCGATCTGGAATTTAGAAGCTGATAACTCTATTATACTTGGTTTAAGGTATTGTAAAATAATTAAATTAACGAGGGATTCTCTTATATATGTTTGGAATAGAACCGATAGTGTAGTATTAGCAAAGAGTTGTAATATTCCAGTTTTACGGATAAAATAATTTATTTTCGGAGTTTCCCCTTGGTGTAAGTAAAACAGTGATCTGGAATTTCCAGATATTTCAATAAAAATAGAATGCAATTAACCCTAAATAAGATATTAGTTACCATTGTTGTATGGGGTTTGATCTCGATGCAATTGTTTGCCCAATTCGATAAGTTTTGCATTGAATTTCATCCTTCTTTTTTAACTGGGTCGAAATTGCAAGTTGACAAAGCAGATGATGGTTACACAATGTGCTTTCAAAGCAATGGGATAAACCAACAATGTGCTGTGCCCGATTCTTTTGCTGTTGTGCTGGAGGATTTTTTATCAAGCTATCAATGTACAAACAAAACAATGATAAATACCATTCTGCATAAAAGTGTGCTGCAGAATGGAGATACCATCACAGAGCGTGAAATATGTATTGGAACAGACGGGATTACAGTAGCCGGAGAGATTCAGTTTGCAGGACAGATAAAACCATTTCAATTTTGGTCACCCAGGAAAAATGATAAAAATCATGAGTTGGTGGCTTTGCTGTTTTCACTGATGAACAATAGCCTTACAGATACGGTGATAGTAAACTATCAGGAGCGGCTGGAACAATATTTCGATTTTGGTCTGGGATTGAAAAAGATAAGCGATAAGCCTTTGCAGTATAAATTGTATGGCGGTATTTCCGAAGATAAGTCGAAACAATTACTTAACTTTTTTGAGAAATTGCCGAAAAACAAATATGTATATATTGACATGTCCAATTTTGAAGGTATGGGAACAATGTTTGATGATGATTTTCTCGAAGTAACAGAGGAACACAAGCATCTGTTTTGGATAAAATGTTCTCCGATTGCAAAGAAATCGCTTGAAAGAGCAGAAATTGCCTCGAATAGAATTCAATAGAATAAATATGATCGTCGCTGACTGCTGAAAATCTGTGTAAGTTAAGCATTCTATATGAGTTTGATATAAGGAATTTTGCGAATTCCAATTCGCAAAATTCGTGGGTGCGGCGACCTTCGAGTAGCCGGTTATGCTAAGTATATACTACAACGAATTGGTTAGTATTGCATCCGGCATACGAGCGCGATATTTTACTTTTACTTTTCTTTTGGGGAAATCACCTGTTTTTATCATTCTACAAAGTAATCGCTGGTGCGCTTTTGTAAAGCGTGTTTTTGTTATGATGCATCGGAGAAAGATCTATATTTCGGATATTTCTCCGCTTTTTTGTGGTGCAAAATGTGATTTTTCAGTTTGTTGTGCGAATAATGATATGAAGTAACAATCATACAGATGGAGATGCCGAATAAAAAAAGAGAGTTTCTGGCTCTCATTCAGGAAAACAAAAGGCTTATATTTAAGATTTGCAATACCTATTGCAGCAACAGGGAGGATCGGGAAGATCTTGCGCAGGAGATTGTGTATCAGCTATGGCGATCGGAACATACGTACGATGCCGGATATAAATTCTCAACATGGATGTACCGGGTAGCCCTCAATGTGGCTATCTCTTTTTACAGAAGTCATGCCAACACAGGTTCGATGGTCTCTTTCGATGATTGTGCAAACGATGTGGAAAACGCAATTGCAGAGGATACGGAGTATGAAAATGAGATAGAAAAGAATAGGCAGTTGCTGTATCGGCTTATAGGCGAACTCAAAGAACTGGACAGGATGCTGATACTTCTCTTTCTGGAAGCAAAAAGTTATAAGGAAATAGCTGAAATTGCAGGTATTACCGAAACAAATGTAGCGACCAGAATCAATCGTATTAAGGAAAAACTGAAGCAACAAATTACCTACTCAAATAATTGAATGTATGCAAGACGATTATTTAATGAAAATCTGGCAGGTGAACGATTCGCAGATAGATCATTTTTTGGAAATAGACGAACCTGCTTTTGAAAAGCTGCAACATGAGAAAGCAAAATTGCAACTCAATAAATTAATTGTGCCCAAGCTGACCGGCATTTTGCTCGGGTTAGGATGGATAGCTTTTATGATACTGCTTATTTCTCTGAGTATGCGTTACTCTCCCGTCTCTTCGGGAAAAATATTTTTTATCGGATCGCTTGGTGTTATAGCTGTAACTACTGCCATCGCCGTGTTTTTGTATGTCAAAGACCTGTACACTATCAGACAAATCGGGTATGAAGATAGCGTGGTTGCTATTCAGCAGAAACTGGCTGAATTGCAGTGTTCTGTCATTAAGTCGGTGCGGATCATGTGGCTGCAACTTCCGTTTTATACCACCTGGTATTTGAATTACGACATGCTTCTGCACGGGTCTGTTCTGTTTCGTATCGTTCAGTTTCTGGTTACCGGAGGGGCGGTGTGGCTGTCGGTCTGGTTATTCCGAAACATCCGCTACGAGAATCGACATAAAAAACGGGTGTGGGGCTTTATGCGTGGGTATGGTTTCTCTTCTGTCTCCCGAGCCATTGAGTTTATGAACGAAATTGAGCATTTCAAAGCACAACCGGAGAATTAAACAAGATAAATATCTTTGTCTCCTGTGCCGCGTAAGTTCAGTTAGTCGTGCCCACACGGTTATTAGCTGCTGCTGATTTCCGGTTGCCAGTCACTCCCTCCGTTCTCTGTAGCCTGTCAAACTGATTGAGGTTCGGTGTATGGCTCTGCCTACGTCGGATAGAATAGCAAGGCTCCCGCCTTGCAACTCTCAAAGTAGGAGCTTCTTCTCTCCTGCCGATTTGTAATTAGCTCGCTAATCTTCGATTCCGACAGGACGGGAGAGAGTTGCTAATTGCTGTCAAAGCACCACTTCCAAATACATCAGGAACTTTGGAAAGATCATCCGGATTTGCCTGACAAATGGCTGGCTTCAAAAAAATCCGTTTATCAACTACAAAGCACCCACAGGTAGTCAATCCGACAAATATTTACCTATTCTGAGCAATCAAGGAATGAATTCCTCTCTAAAATAAACAGCAGATGCCTTTGTTATAAACAAGGAGCTGACTTCCCAAATTGCCCGACACACCTTCTCTTTTACCGTCACGCTTTCAAACGGTGTCCCGATCGAAAGTGCTTACACAATGCCCGGACTAAAATCTTAAAGCTAACGCAGAGATTCATAAATAAAAAATATTCTATATTTGAAGTATTATTTTTTATTAGTCGTCTTCCAAAATATATGGAAAACTTAAATGCATCTTCAGACACTACCAAACATCAATCTGTATTGTATGCAGTGCAGAATTATGGAAAGCGGTTATATCGTTTTATACGGAGTCGTGTAAACAATGATGAAGACGCTGAAGATATTTTGCAGGATGTCTGGTACCAGTTGAGTAGTATTATCGACACCGAGCCCATCGATCAGATGAGCGGATGGCTGTATAGGGTAAGCAAAAACAAAATAATTGACCGGAACAAGAAACACAAAACCTTGTCGCTGGAAGATTTTGCTTATGAAGCTGAAGATGGGCAACTGGTATTTCCGGATGTCATTCTAAGTGATGCGTTGGATGCCGGAGTTAAAATGGATACCGCATTACTTCGGGAACTCTTTTTTAAGGCACTGGATGAATTACCCGAAAAACAACGTCAGGTATTTGTATGGAACGAAATGGAAGATATGACCCTTCAGCAAATTGCTGACCAAACGGGCGAGAGTATTAAAACGATTATTTCAAGGAAAAGATATGCAGTTGCCCGATTGAGAGAGCAACTGCAAGATATATATGATGAATTACTAACAAAATAAGTAACGAAAATGAGAACAGAAATGAATTTAGAACCCAGACAGAGAAGCCGCTTCAGGAGTAGAAGAGTTTTTTTTATCCCCATCATTGTGGTTGGTATCTTTATATTTAGCGGAGTTGTAATGCTCCTGTGGAACGCTGTACTGCCTGCAGCCATAACCGGTGTGCATGCAATAACCTACTGGCAGGCCATGGGCATACTGGTATTAGCAAAACTTCTTTTCGGTGGCTTCAGAGGCATGCATCATCATGGTCACCTGCATCACCGCCACATGGAAAGGGATTTGAGGGAAAAGTGGATGCAAATGGATCCTCAGGAAAGAGAAAAGATAAGAGGTGAATTGAAAAATGAATGGAGGCAACGTTTTGGTCACATCGATAGACCTGAATAAAAAGAAAAGGAACTAAAAATTGTTCTAACTATTGTGTAGAATAGAAAGGAGTTATGAAGTGAAAACAAACAGCATTGAGGTGAGAAACCTCACTAAAAAATTCGGTGATTTTACGGCCGTGGATAATATCTCGTTCGATGTGGAACAGGGAACGATCTTTGCCTTTCTGGGTCCCAATGGAGCCGGTAAAAGTACCACAATCAACACCCTTTGTACCATACTGGAAAAGACGGAAGGGATATTGAAGATAAACGGAAACGATGTATCCAGACAAAAAGATCTTGTAAGGAATGATATAGGAATTGTTTTTCAGGATTCAACCATGGACGGAAAACTCACGGTGGAAGAAAACCTGAAATTGCATTGTGATTTCTACAAAGTTCCCAAAACGGAAGTAAAAGAACGCATTGACTTTGTGCTCGATCTGGTAGATATAAAAAACAGAAAAAAATCACCTGTTGACAGTCTTTCGGGCGGTATGAAAAGGCGAGCTGAAATTGCCCGCGGATTGGTGCATTTCCCAAAGGTCCTTTTTCTGGACGAGCCCACCACCGGTTTGGATCCGCAAACACGGGCAAACGTGTGGGATTATATTCACAAATTACAGAAACAAAAGAACATTACCATTTTTCTGACTACTCACTACATGGATGAAGCGGAAATATGCAATCAGGTAGCCATTATCGATGGTGGGAAAATTGTGGCACACGACACCCCCGCAAACCTGAAGAAAAAATACACTAACACCACCATGAAACTGATGACGAATGATAGCGACAACCTGAAAGCATATCTGACGGAACGTTCCATTAAACACAGTGCTGATAGGGATGTGGTAACTATTTATGCAACCGACACGGCTGATGTGCTGGATATTACCAACACGTTCAGAGAATCGATAGAAGATATAGAAATTAATAAAGGCACCCTGAACGACGTGTTTATTGCCATAACCGGAAAGGAGATAAGAGAATGATACGACCCATTAAAGCAATCATGTTACGTAACCTGCTTAAATTGCAAAGAGACCGCATGAAGCTGTTTATGAATCTTTTTATGTCGGGTCTGTTCCTGTTTATATTTTCATTTATAATGAAATCGGCGGCTCCGGGCATGGATCATCCGATGAACTACCTGATTTCCGGCATTATCATCATGACGGTCTTTCAATCGGCACTGAGTAATTCGATGAACATACTGGAAGATATTACTTCGGGGGTAATGAAAGAAATTCTGGTTGCACCCATTACCCGTTGGCAAATTGCCATCGGACACGTACTCTCGGCTATGGTAGTGTCTGTCATACAAGGTTTAATCATTGTAATTATCGGCATGTTTATGGGGCTTACGCTAAGTTTTCTATCTGCAATAGCCATGGTTGGACTTATGCTTCTGGTTGGTTTGACATTCAGTACGCTGGGACTCTACCTGGCTACATTATCCAAAGAATCCAGTAATTTTCAACTGCTTATCGCCATCCTTTCGTTTCCGTTGACCTTTCTTTCGGGCGCGTATATCCCTACCATGGCATTGCCAACAATATTAATGCCTCTTGTATATCTGAATCCGTTGACCTACACGACAGCCGCTTTTCGGTTTGTCACTTTACACATGGAAGGAACACCGGTGTCAGGATTGGTTAACGCTGGTGTGGCTTTCGATGTCAATGGATTTATTATTACCCCGTTATTGAGTTTATTATTCATTGGTTTACTGTGTGCCCTGTTTTTTGTCCTGTGTGTGAATCGCTTTAATTCAGCCGATTTCTCTAGGGTAAAGACTTTCAAACATGTTCGTTAAATTACCAGAACCTACCTACTACGGTATCAACTACCTGCGCTGCCCCTCCTCACAAACGAAGGGCAGTTGCTATGTATAAGAACTTGGTTTCTTTTAATGCTTCGCCTTACTATATTGTTTCGGTTTCAACCCAATATGTTCCTCAAAAACCCGTGAGAAATGACTTAGGTTGGTAAATCCCATCCGGTAACCCGCATCCGAAACCGATAGTTTTTCCTCTATCAGCAGGCGGGCGGCTTCCTGTATCCTGAATTGCTGATAATAACTGAAAATGCTGTTTCCGAAAATTTGTTTGAATAATCGTTTCAGTTTAGTAGGACTCATGCAGGCATATTTCGCCAATTCATTTATCACCGGTGGAGTTTCCAACTGGTTAAGCATTTGCTCCTTTACTTTGTATAGGGCTTGTATGTCGTGTGCATTCAAAGAGTAAAGCTGTTGCTCGTCCCGTTTTTCCAATTCCATCAACAACCGACAAATCAGCTCTTCGGCCTTTACCCTTTGGAAAAACGATTCAAAAGCGGGATCAACCTGTTCTGTTACAATTTCATCCACAATTTTTTGTAACGAAGGATAAATCATTTGTTCGAAGAGTAATGGTTGTGTGTTTTGTAACAGACTTTGCAAAACTGGTGATTTTTCAGATAATTCAAACAATTCGTTCAAATAAGTTGCATCTACTTCTATATTAACGACCTCGGTATTTGTATGAATTAAAATAAGGTCATCGGTATTTATCGTGCTGGTCGCAACTAATACGGAAGGTACTCCTGTTACGTGCCTTTTTGCTATGACTGTTTCTTTCTTTGGGAATATGTTCTGAAACTTGAAAAATATCATTCTCTTTGAAGCATCGATATCCTGATTTTCCACCACCAAATCTTCATTGAGTTCATAATTGCTGATGATCATTCGGATATGCTCATTGAAGACATATCCTGCGCAGTAGCCCTTTCCATATCTTTCAGGAATTTCTAATCTTCTACCCTTTATTTCCGTTTGCAACAACTGAGCAAGATTTTGTATGATATTCGGTATAGTTTGTTGTATGTCTTTTTCCATGATTTGTCTTTTGCGACTATTTTTAGGGCAAATGTAGTTATTTTATCTCTTGAGAAGCCGATATTTTTGCATCATTATTTATACAGAGTAAAGAATGAGTCATGTATATGTTTGACAAACTATTAGAAAGTAATTGCTATTCTAACAATAAGATAATCAGGAAAGCAGCCGGTAACTTACTGGAAAAATTTTATTGCTGCGAAATCAATTGTACTAATATAGACAAAAGCGTACGGTTCGCCCACCATGCACGTGGATGCACAATTATTGCTGCGCAAATTTGCGAAAACGTTGTAATTTTTCAAAACGTAACAATTGGTTCCAATATGCGGTACAACAAACTAACCGGCGAATGGGAAAATGTAGGTACTCCGATAATTTGTAAAAACGTTGTGGTTGCCGATGGAGCAAAGATTTTAGGCCCCATAATAATCGGTGAAAATACGGTTGTAGCGGCCGGCTCAATAATTACAAAAGATGTCCCCGCCAACAGTATAGCTTATGGTGTGAATCAATTCAGGATAAAAGATACCAACTATGACTTTGTATTTAACGCAGCCGGAATAAACCCTGAGAAAATTATTGAAGCCAATAATGACTTGATAACAAGATTTGAAATAAATGAAAGATGAAAACAACAGAACCTATCAATATCAAAACGATGAATTTTAATCAATTATTCAAGCAAATATCTCCTGAAGAAATATCCGACAATGTATTCGCGTTAGTCGGTAAAGAATTTTATGTTATTACTGCTGGTAAGTACGATCATTATAATTCGATGACAGCAAGTGGGGGCGGTATGGGACTACTTTTCAAGAAACCCTCCATCTAGTGTGTTTTTCAAACAACCCCGGTTCAGTGTAGGCTCTGCCTACGCCGGATAGAATAGCAAGGCTCCTGCCTTGCAACACTCAAATTAGGAGCCTTTTCCGTTTTATCGACTGCAATTAGCTTCACTGATCGTTGATTCCGACAGGAAGACCTGTGGATGCGGTGACCTCTGAGTCGCCGGGAATCTCAGATGTATTTTGTAGAGTAAATATCCGGCAAAAATGGAAGAGCCAAAATATTTCCGTAAGTTTGTAATGAATATAGGGATGAGAAACGAAGCTGTTTTCAGTGACACAATAAATACGATACCAACAGACCACCGACAAACTGTACAAGCTAAGTGTATTTGTATGGGTTTGATATAAAGTATTCTGCGAATTTAAATCAATTTCTTTCCGTCGTTCAGCGATATTTCGCACTACCCATGGACGCGGCGAACTTTGTGTTGTCGGGTAGACCAACGCTTCTATGATAAAGTCCCACGAACGGGCGATGATACATTTGTAAAACGGTTAATTAAATAAAGCATTGTAAAGTCAGAATTAAAATGGGGAAATTGTTTCTTGTTGTAATCTTTGCATTGGGCGGGTTGGTCGCAATGGCTCAAAATATACCTAATTCTGCTTATCCGTACGATCCGGCAACAAAACCAAATCAGCATATAACTCCAGGTGAAATCATCGAAAAAGAGTTCTCTGCATCTAAAATATATCCGGGTACGAGCCGTAAATATTGGATTTATATTCCTGCCGGCTATACGCCTGCAAAACCGGCTTGCCTTTATGTCAGCATGGATGGAATTTTGCTTAATGCACCCACTGTTTTTGATAATTTAATAGCCTCGGGCCAAATGCCCGTTACAATAGGTATTTTTGTCGGTCCCGGCGAGGTTAAAGATAATGACAATAATACTTTACGGTTTAATCGCAGCAATGAATTCGACAAAACAGATGGCACCTTTGTTCGTTTTTTGTTGGAAGAATTACTTCCTGAGGTGGAAAAGCAAAAAACGAAAGATGGCCGGACTATTCTTTTTTCCGAAGATGCAAACGACCGGGCAATTGCCGGACTCAGCAGCGGTGCTATTTGTGCGTTTACGGCCGCATGGCAACGTCCCGACAAATTTAGTCGCGTATTTAGTGCTGTTGGAACTTATGTTGCGATGAGAGGAGGAAATGAATATCCAGCATTAATCCGGAAAACAGAACCGAAACCAATACGAATCTTCTTGCAGGATGGTATTAACGATGTCTGGAATCCGTTGTTTGGTCATTGGTATGAATCGAATTTGCTGATGGAGTCGGCATTAGATTTTGCAGGTTACGAAGTAGAACATAATTGGGGTCGCGGTAAACATGATGTTATTCATGCATCCAAAATATTCCCCGATGTAATGCGTTGGTTGTGGAAAGGATATCCTGCGAGAGTTCAAAAAGGAAACTCTCTGAACGATATGTTGGCCTCTATCCTTTTGCCGGACTCTGACTGGAAAGAGATCGACTCCCGAATTTCTCCTTCCGGTCAACTCTTTACCGATGAGGCAGGGAATGTCATTTTTCAAAATCAGGAAGGATTTGTTTGTAAAGTAGATTCCAGCCATGCCATTACATCACGGTTAAAACTATCCAATGATGAGAGATTAATTGGCACCGATGGTAACGAACTGTTTATTGCTACTTCTAACGGAACAATTAAGAAGGGATCCACAACGAAAAAGAATATTATCGCAAAAGGAATTCCGCATGTCAAAGAGCTTCTGGTAACTTCTGAAAAAGATATTTACCTGTTGCAGGAGAACTCCCAAAATGACAATAATTTATATTTGATTCGACACAATAAAATTACAAGGATAAAAAACAATCAGCCTGGTTTGGGAAGTGAAATCGCCATTAGTCCGGATCATAAATTGTTGATGCAGAATGAAAAGAATTCGCAATGGATTTACAGTTCTATGATTGATGCAGAAGGCAATCTGCTGTACGGGCAACGTTTTTATTGGTTGCATAATACGGATAATTTTGATTTTACGGAAAATGGGAATATTACATTCGATATCAACGGCAACCTCTATGTCGCCACTAAAATGGGAATTCAGGTTTGTGACATGAATGGTCGTGTCCGGGCAATATTGTCGTTGCCTTCTGGTCGTGTTTCTTCAGTCATATTTGGAGGTAAAAATCATGCTGTTTTGTATGCTGTATCAAACGGTAAGCTTTTCTATCGTAAAATGAATGTGTCCGGATCAGCACCATGGATGTCGCCTATCAAACTGAAATCACAAGGCGCAGGATAATGGGACGATAAAGTCAGGCGTTGCTGAATAGTGCTTTCCTGCAGTTGTGAGTTGGAATTAACTCCTTTTAGTCGTTCAACGATGTTTTGCATGCTCCATGGTTGCGGTTGCCTCCGGGTTGGCGGGTGTGCTGAATGATAATAGGGCGGAGCCGAAATAATTCAGTAAGTTTGCAAAAAATATTTCCGCATGAAGATTCTGCTTGTTACTCCTCCGCTTACTCAACTCAATACACCATATCCAGCTACCTGTCATTTACAGGGTTTTCTCCGATCACGTGGAATTGATGCCGGACAGATGGATTTGAGTATTGAACTAATTGAGCATCTTTTTACAAGAGAACAGCTTAGCCGGATTTTCCAGGCCGATTTTTCGGGTAGAAAACTATCCCGACAATCTAAAAATATACTGGAGCAATACGGGTTTTATATACAAACCATTGAACCGGTAATGCGGTTTCTGAGTGGTCGCGACAGTAGTCTTGCGCAACGTTTCAGCGATCTTGATTTTTGGCCGCAAAGCAAACGTTTTCCATCGGAAGACGATCTCGAATGGGCTTTTGGTGTTATTGGAAATCATGATCGGGCAACACACCTCTGCACGCTCTTTCTGAAAGATTTGTGCGATTTTATCAACCAAAACCTTGATCCGAATTTTGAACTGATTCGTTACGCAGAGTCACTTTGTCTGCGCTTGCCAGAGTTCGTTTCTTTGCAACAAACTTTGCAACAGCCTCCGTCTTTAATCGACCAATTGATGCTGGATGTCTTTGCGCAAAAGATCAGGGCGTGCAATCCCGAAATGGTTGGTTTTTGCATTCCGTTCCCGGGAAATTTGTATGCCGGTTTGCGTTGCGCGCAATGGCTGCGGAAGGAATTTCCTTCGGTGAAAATTGTAATGGGAGGGGGCTATGTCAATACCGAATTGCGCAGCATTACCGATCCGACTATTTTTGACTACATTGATTACCTGACTTTCGACGATGGCGAGTTACCTTTGTTGCGCCTGATTGAAGGTGGCGAGATGGTGCGGACGCTTTACCGTAACGGAGCTGGCGAGATTGTCAGAGCAAATGCTGACAGCAAGGAGAATATTCCGTTTACTGAAACTGCTGCGCCCGATTATGACGGGCTGCTTCACAATAACTATATCAACCTGATAGAGCTGACCAATCCGATGCACGCTTTGTGGAGCAACGGGCGCTGGAATAAAATGATGCTGGCGCATGGCTGTTACTGGGGAAAATGTACTTTTTGCGACGGTTCGCTCGATTACATCCAACGCTTTGAAATGGCTCCCGTGGAACTGATCGTGGATCGGATGGAAGCCGTGATGCAGCAAACCGGACAGTCGGGATTTCACTTTGTGGATGAGGCGGCACCTCCGGCTTTATTGCGAAAATTGAGCGAGGAGATTTTGCGTCGCAAACTGACGGTAAGCTATTGGACCAATGTTCGTTTTGAAAAGTCGTACACTCCGGAGCTGTGTTACCTGATGGCAAAATCGGGTTGCATTGCTATTTCGGGAGGATTGGAGGTGGCTTCGCCCCGCATCCTGAAGATGATAAATAAAGGCATTACCATAGAAACAGCACGCGAAAGCATGAAGAACTTTGCCAACGCCGGCATAATGACGCATGCTTACCTGATGTATGGTTTCCCAACGGAAACGGCACAGGAAACGGTAGATTCTCTTGAGGTGGTGCGCGATTTGTTTGCTAACGGCTGGCTGCAATCGGCTTTTTGGCATCGCTACGCAATGACGGCTCACAGTCCTTCGGGTCTCAACCCCGAAAGTGTAGGGGCAAAGCACGTTAGCATTTCTGCCGGCACTTTTGCCAACAACGAAATTCCTTTTACGACTCCACACGAGATTGATCTGGATTATTACGGAGAGGGGCTTAATCTGGCAACCTACAACTATATGCAGGGCGCAGGCTTTGATATGCCGATCAAAAAATGGTTTGTGCGAAAGTGAAGTGATAATCTGGCAAGCAAGTAATATTGCATGAATAGATAAAAAGCCGGAATGAAGTTCTGAACCTCATTTCGGCTTTTTATTCCATTGAGAGAAGAGTTATTTCTTCTTCAGATCGTCAACAGTTTTTGTTTCTGTTTCGAGCTGATACGATGGAACGTGTTTGGCATGTTTGCCTGACTTTACTTTCTTGGGCTGTTTGTTTCCAGATGCTCCCATATTAAAACCTCCTATTTTATAAATAAAACATTGTATAATATGGAGTCGCGTTCGGTTATGAATCATAGCTGGACTGTGCTCCGTGGCTATTTAAAGCAAAAAACAAGCCATATCGAAAAGGTGTAAAATAGGCAGAAAAATGGCGTCATAATGACGCACTATTGTCAAATGGGCACAGGTTTGCCGATACATGCATGACGATTTTTTGTGTCGGGAAACAGATCATTTTATCTATTTTTGTGCGTCACTAAAATCGTTTTGTTTTATGGTCTCTCAAACTGAATTTTCATTGCGCCCCAAATCCCGTGGGTTTCATCTGGTAACGGACGAAATTGTGCGAAATCTTCCTCCTCTGCCCGAAAGCGGCTTGCTGCACCTGTTTATTCAGCATACTTCGGCAGCGCTTACCATCAACGAGAATGCCGATCCCGATGTGCAGGTGGATATGGGACGTATTTTTGATCGTTTGGTAAAAGAAAGCGAGCCTTACTACGAACACACTTTGGAGGGCGATGATGATATGCCTGCTCACGCTAAAACGACACTGGCGGGAGTAGGACTTACGATTCCTATCTCCCGCCAGCGGTTGAATATCGGTATTTGGCAGGGAATTTATCTCTGCGAATTTCGTAATCACGGCGGAGCACGCCGGATTGTGGCAACGGTATTGAGCTGAATTACTTTCGCTTATTTTTTATCCAGCAGTCCGAATACGCTTTGGAGGACACTGGTTACACGGGCAGCCGGGTTTTCGCGTATTTTCATCTCCTCGTTGCCGACAGTTGTAAACAGTCCGTTAAGCGCCTGCTCTGTAACATAACCGCTAAGGTTGGTGTTGACCGGAGCAAGGTTATAGGCGCTTCCTACCAGCGAATTGGCTACTTTATTATACGCCTTTGTTAGTTTTGCCCATGCATCTGTGGTGGACATGGTGCCAACCAGATTTTTATTCAATGAGGCTTCAACTTTGGGTTGATAAGCGGCCGTAAGTTGACTGTATGTGCTCTTTTTTAGATAGTTGGTTGCTCCTGTTTTGTCGCTACCAAACAAAATGGATGTGGCATCAGTAATGCTCATACCTGTAATGGCATTTACGAAAATGGGTTTTGCTTCACCGGCAGCATCTTCTGCAGCACGATTGAGTCGCAGTACCACATCATCAAGAAGGCTTTGGCCACCGGGAATCAGTTTGATATTGTTCACCAGGGGATCGGCTTCTTTGGGAAGAAGAATCTTCAATAGAGAATTTCCGAAATATCCGTTTTCTTTATTCAGTGATAGAACAGCATTGGTAACACCGGTTACAAGCGCTTCTTTCAGACCTGAAGCAGCGTTACTGTTTGAAGTCGCGGCAGTTGTTGCTGGTGTCGTAGCAGAAGCTACGTCTGTTTTTGTGGTGGCTGTACTTTTGCTTGTTGTACTGGTGGTTTTTGCTTTGGTAGTCGTTTTTGCAGTCGTGGTTTTTTTAGTGACTTTAGTAGTCGCTTCCGACTGGCAGAAAGGCATGCCGGCAATGAAAAGGCAAGTGATTGCAAACGCAATCATTTTTTTGAATGTGTTCATTCTGTTGTCCATGTTTAAAAAGCAGGAGGGAATCAAATTGTTTCCCGGTTGCTTCGTGTTTGTGATTTTATTTCTCTTTATGAAGACAAAGATAAAGAAATATTTTGTCAGAATGGAGCTTTGAACCGATTGAGGCAATAACCCTTGCCATGTATTGTTCGTACAGCATGTTAAGAATAGCAGAGATTGCGTATTAAATATATAGGCAAAAATAGCGGCTTAATTTGGAAAGAATGCTACGTCAGATTAGGATTGGCATTGTCCGGTGAGCCAAAAAACAAGAGAGGCAAGCGTAAAATTGTCCATTGTTTGAAGCTCCTGACGAAAGGAAGGGGCAAGTTTGGACAATTTAGCTTGACGAGCGCCGGTTTTTTGAGCGAAGCGGGCATAGCCTTGGCTTTTTTGCTTCCTTTTTGTGACAAGACAAAAAGGAAGTCGGGGTTATAGGGGCGGAAGCCCCTTATATAATTCTTCGAATGCGTAGTTCCTGTTAAGAATATGCGACAACTGTTTTTTATTGAGTTTTTTGCGTAATTTTGCACGCCCGTTTCGGATGAATGGGTTGAATAGCTAACCGTAAGAATAATAGAAAGATGGGTATTGAAAAAGGATTGTTTCAGCGTACGGAGTTATTGCTGGGTGATGATGTGATGGAGCGTATGGCCAATGCGCGGGTGATTATTTTTGGCGTTGGAGGAGTAGGAAGCTGGTGTGCCGAGAGTTTGGTACGAACCGGCATTAGGCATCTAACCATCGTCGATTCCGACCGTGTTTGCATGACCAACATCAACCGGCAGTTGCATGCTACCACCAAAACGGTGGGTGCAGTAAAGACCGAAGTGTTGAAACAGCGCCTCCTCGAAATTAATCCCAAAGCCGAAATTACAGCGATCCAACGTATTTACAACGAAGAAACATCCGATTCTTTCGATTTAGCATCCTATCATTTTGTGATCGATGCGATTGATAGCCTTGGCAGTAAAGCCCATCTTATTCGTACCGTTACCCGCACCAATGCGGTTCTTTTCTCTTCCATGGGAGCTTCGCTCAAATTGGATCCTACCCGTATTAAGATTGCTGAATTCTGGAAAGTAAACGGCTGTCCTCTTGGGTCGGCGCTTCGCAAGAAAATCCGTAAGGGAGAGAAACCGGCCAAGAAATTTCTCTGCGTTTATAGCGACGAGCTGCTTCAAAATCGCGGGCAAAAAGCAACCTGCGGCACCGAAAAATGCCTTTGCCCGAAGGCAGAGGTTGGCCCCGGCGATCCCGAACTGGTGAATCACGAATGGTGCAGCATGAAGGCTCAAATCAACGGAACGGCTGCGCATATCACGGCTATCTTTGGTTTTACGTTGGCTGGACTGGTAGTTCAGGCTATTAATAGTCAGCAGTACTCAATCGGCAGTGATCAGGAGTAGAATTAATTGTCTTTTATTGCATAATTCTACAAATCAATATTTTAAGTTGGTTGTTGGCTGCTATTTGCCAATAATCTTTCAGTTGTTCATTGTTCAAATAAAAAAATAGCAGTACCTTTGTCGTCGCATTGGTTCGCTTGTCCGGGTTCCCGGCAGGTGATGAAAAGGGAATCAGGTGTAAGTCCTGAACAGACCCGCTACTGTAAGTCCTATGCAACGTTTTGGCGCTACTTTAGCCACTGTTTTCAGTCGACAGTACACAGTCGACAGTACACAGATTAATTTCTGAATACTGAATACTGAGTACTGAATACTAATTGACGGGAAGGCTGTCCGAAACGGGGATAAGTCAGGAGACCTGCCATGCAGTTCACAGTTTAGGCTTTCGAGGAAAGAGCTTACAACCAAATGAGAATCGGCATAGTTTCCATTTGATTTTTTGCACAACCGCGAAGCTGTTTGTAATTCAAGCAGTTTTATGTTTTTACGTTCTCTTTGTATCCGTACCTTTTTGCTACGTTCCGGAATTAAATGTTTGGGAATAATGGCGTTGCTGGCGTTTTGTGCTCCGCTTTTTGCCCAGCTCGATTCCGTTCAGCGCATCCGTGAAGTGGTGGTTACGGCTACTCCTATGCCGCATATCAGCCAAACAGTGACTCCCGTTCAGGTTTTCGATAAAAATTCTATTCAACAATTCAATGTTCTTCAGCTTTCGGATGTGGTGAAACATTTTACCGGCGTGACGGTGAAGGACTACGGAGGAGTAGGGGGCTTAAAGACTGTTTCCATCCGAGGATTGGGCGCTACGCATACCGGTGTGAGTTACGATGGGGTAATGATGGGCGATATCCAAAACGGGCAGGTAGATTTGGGCCGCATGAACCTTTCGAATGTTGACGAAGTAGCGCTGGCCAATGGCAGCAATGCCGATTTGCTGCAAAGCGCAAGAGCTATGTCGGCCGGAGGTTTGCTAACGGTACAGAGTGCAAAACCGAAACTGGACAGCCTTCATCTGATGAAAACAGATGTTTCGCTCACGGCCGGTTCTTTCGGGTTGTTGCATCCGGCAATAGTGGTGCAGAACAGGCTGTCTGGTAAACTTCTTTCTTCGGTAATCGCCGATTATCAGTGCACCAACGGACGTTACCCGTTTACGTTTCAAAATGGAAATTTGCTGGAGCATTACAAACGAGCCAACAGCGACGTAAAGACTTTTCACGGGGAAGCCAATCTCTATTATCAGCCGGCTGAGGGTCGCGACTGGACATTCAAAGGCTATGCCTATACCAGCACGCGGGGATTGCCGGGAGCGGTCATTCTCTATAATCCGTTTGCAGCTGCCGGTCAGCGTTTGTGGGAAAACGATTATTTTATGCAATTGCAGTATAAGGTTGCGCTCTCTTCCACAACCCAATGGAAAACAAGCCTGAAAGCGGATTATTCGGATACCCGTTATGTGGATCCGTATTTCCTGAACTCTACCGGCGGTCTTGATGATCGCTACTACCAACAGGAGTATTACCTGACATCTTCTCTTTTCAAAAAAATATCAGACCGGTTGAACGCTTCAGCGGCACTGGATGCTCAATTGAATCATCTGACCTCTAATATGACAGACTTCCCGACACCGACCCGTTTTACCGGTTACGGACATGTCACAGGGCGTTATACGTCATCGGCTCTTAAAGTAGAGGCCTCTTTGCTGGCAACAACGCTTACCGAACATGTTGAACAGGGGACGGCGGCCAATGGGCACAATCGCCTTTCTCCACTGGTTTCTGTTGCATGGCTACCTTTTAAGGATGACCGCTTGCAATTGCGCGGATTCTATAAGGAGACTTTCCGAATGCCCACGTTCAATGATCTTTATTACAGTAGCATTGGGAACAAGGATTTGAAGCCCGAAACTGCCCGTCAGTGGAATGCCGGTATCTCTTATCAGAAAAAAACGCCGGATGGTTATTTGGCTTTGTCGCTCGACGGTTATTACAACCGGGTGTTGAACAAAATTATTGCGGTGCCGGCCAAAGACTTATTTGTGTGGTCGATGCTGAATCTCGGACTGGTAGAGACTACCGGCGCCGATGTGTCGGCGCGTGGCGGGTATAACTGCTCCCGTTCGTTGCACCTGACGATGGACGTGTCGTACACCTATCAACATGCCGTGGATAAAAGCAATCTGGTCAGCTCCTCGTACGGTCAGCTGATAGCGTATAGTCCCGAGCATTCGGGCGTGGCTACCCTCGGCGTACTTACTCCGTTGGTGAACGGTTCTGTCAATTGCATTTTCTCCGGTTATCGTTATGATTTGAGCCATTCAGTTATTGATGGTTATGCCGAAACCAGTGTGGCGCTCTGGCGTTCGTTTGTGCTGCACCACCTGACTACAGATCTGAAACTGGAGGTGCTGAACCTGACTGACGAACAGTATGTAATCGTGAAAAATTATCCGATGCCGGGCCGTTCGTGGCGCGTGAGTGTTGGAGTGAAGTTCTGAAATTAGAAATCAATTAAATAAAAGTGTGTTATGCAACAATTTAAACTCTTCTTTTTCTTTTTAGCGGCAGTAAGTAGCCTGGCGCTGACTTCGTGTACCAAAGACGAAACTACGGTGGCCTCCAATGGTAGCGTCTACGTGTTGAATCAGGGAACAATGAACTACAACAACAGTACGGTAACCTCTTACAATATTGACAAGGCAACCTCTACTATCGACTGGTACAAAGCTCAAAACGGAGTCGGGCTGGGTGATACAGGTAATGATATGGCAGTGTATGGGGGTAAAATCTACATTGTGGTAAATGTTTCGAGTGTGTTGACGGTTACCGACCTGAATGGAAAGTTCCTGAAAACGATCAGTTTTCAAAACGGCAGCTCTGCCCGTCAGCCCCGTTGTATTGCTTTCAATAAAAACAAAGCGTATGTATGCTCTTTCGATGGTTCGGTTGCCCGTATCGACACCACAAGTTTGAGCATTGAAGCCTATGCCACTGCCGGAGAAAATCCGGATGGTATTTGTGTTGCAAATAATAACCTGTATGTCTCTAACTCCGGCGGCATGAACTATATGACAGGTAACTATGGAACTACAGTGTCTGTTATTAATATCAGTTCATTTACCGAGACCCAGAAAATTACTGTAAATATGAATCCATTTACCATTCATACAGGCGACGATGGCAATGTTTATGTTCTTTCGCACGGTAACTATGGTTCTATCGGATCAGAGATACAAATGATTAATCCGCAAACCAATACGGTCGCTAAGACCTATGACAATTCTTCTGCCGCTGATTTTGCGCTTTCAGGCTCGAAACTCTTCTTCTGCAACTACGATTATGCGGCAAATGCTTCGGTTGTAAAAGTAATGAATGTTTCAACCGGTGCGATTAGCAATTTTATTACAGATGGAACCACAGTGCCGTCAGCAAGCAGTATTGCAGTCAATCCGTCCAATGGCGATGTATATGTGACTTCATCTGCCGCCGACTACGTTTCTAACGGAACGGTTTATTGCTTCGGTTCGACAGGTAAACTGAAATTCTCTTTCGCCAGCGGTGTCAATCCCTGGAAAGTAGTATTTGTGAGATAAAACTTATTGCCGGAATGCACAGAAAACCGGCTAAAAATATTTTTGTTTAGTGTTGATGGGTTGTCTGTTGTGAAACAAACGCTTATCGCCCGGACTTGCTCCGGTGTAAATAGAAAAGGATGCCCAACCGGCATCCTTTTTTTATGGGACAAGCGACATCCCTATCGCTTGATGTTTAGATTTTACAGAATATTCCAGTACCGTCATGATGGAAAGAAATCCTCATTTGTTGTGTTGTTTTATGCACTGAGCCTTACTTAGATTCTTGTTTATATGACTCTTCATACCCAACTAAATAATAGAAAATGGGTCCAACCAAACTTGCAGCGGTCTTGTGTTGTTGTTTCCAAACCTCATATTTTTCTAAATTCAGTTTTAGGTTGCTTGGTAGCAATAAAATGCCATTGTATTGATCGTAAATGAATTCATCTAAAAATCCATTGTCTCGGATTAGTGACAATTCATTAAAATACTTTTGAAACCTAGTATTCTGTTTTTTTGCATTTTCCCATCTATCTAGCATATCTGTAAGAGCTCTTTTTTGCTCTTCAAAATAAAGGCTTGGAAATCCTGAACATTTTTCTAGCGAATCTACTTCTTCATTTGCCCACTTACTTTTTGCAAGTGCAGCTGCCATAATTGGTGCAAAGCCTATTGTGTCTTCTATTACTGCCGGAGCTACGTGGATTGTTGTTCCTGGTTTTAAAGGTTGGTGTTTTACAATTTCTGTTGGAGAAAACCGTTCAATCAATTTGTTTGAGATTGCCCTAAGCGTGCTCGTGTCTGACTTATTGGAAGAAATGCGATATTTCATAAAATATTTACCACATTCAAAAAGCATTAGCACTGTGTTAGAATTTGCTTGTTGAGCAGATGCTGATATTGCCATAAGCTTATAGTTGTCTTTTGAAATCTTGCTTACTTTTGCGGAAAAGTCTATTCCTTGCTTTGTGGTATTGACGATGGATTGTAAACATGTAAAATACTCATCTCTCAGTCGATACTCCATAGCAGGTGGTGCAGGATAGACATAAATCGAAATAGTAGTCTCTTTTTGTTTGTCTTGGTAATTTACTCCGATATTGGTTTTTCCCTTATTGAAAGCATAGATGTCTTGTCGTAAATATGTTTCGAACTGTTCTGGAAATGCTGTCATGGTTTGACAATGGATGTAATCTCCTTTTGCTCTTATCTTTTTAGGTTTCGTTACTTCTTGTGCGAGCAGTATGTTTCCACAGTATATACAGAGAATTGCAATAAGAATATTTGTCTTCATAATCATGCTTTCAGGTTAGTGCTACGTGTAAAGCTTCACACATAGGTCTTATTATGTTAAAAACCGGATCGATTCTGTCTTGTCTGATCTTTTAATTCTTATATCTCAGCCATTTCCACATCTCTTTCCACGAGGGTTTTTTGCCGTACATCAGGATGCCGGTGCGGTAGATCTTTCCGGCCAGCCAGGTGGTGCCGATAAAAGTAATCACCAACAGGCCTACAGATAGCAGTTTTTCCCATAAAGGAACGTCGAACGGAAGGCGCACCATCATCACAATGGGCGAGGTGAAGGGTATCAGCGAGCACCAGAATGCCAGTGGTCCGTCGGGGTTTTCGATGCTGTAGATGGCAGCATAAAAGGCAAACAGGATGGGAATGGTGATGGGCATCATAAATTGTTGCGTGTCGGTTTCGTTGTCAACCGCCGAGCCGACGGCAGCAAATAGTGAGGCGTAGAGCAAATATCCTCCCAGAAAATAGAAGATGAAGTACGAAACGATTTCTACCAGATTGATTCCCTGCAAGCCCTGAAAAACTGTCATCATTGCCTGCTGAGCTCCACTGGTGGAGGCGCCTTGTAGCTGTGCACCTGCCTGCAGGTTGCTAATGCTGGTGCCGAAGAGCGCAAAACCGGCAATGTTTGAAATAATCAGCGTGAGTACTATCCAGAGCAGAAATTGCGTGAGCCCCACCAAAGCGATACCGATGATTTTGCCCATCATCAGCTCAAAAGGTTTGACGGAAGAGATAATCACCTCCACGATGCGGTTGGTCTTTTCTTCCACTACGCCCCGCATCACCTGCACTCCGTACATGAAAATAAACATGTAGATAAGGAATGTGGAGAGGCCTCCGATAATGGTGGCAACAATCGACGAAGTTACTTTGGAGTTTCCCTTCTCGTCCAGTTTGATGGTGGTTACGTCGATCTTGGTACGTGCTTTTTCTACCATTTGCTTGATATTTGCCACATGGTAAGCATCCAGTTTCTTATTTTCCACGTATTCGCTCAGTTGCCGCGAAACTGTCGATTCGAGTTCTATCCCCACCTGTTTTTCAGAATAGAGAGTGGCTGCCGTGGAATCTCTGACTAAGTCTCCTTTAATCAGCAGGACGGCGTAGAAATCCTTCTTTAGTTGTGAGTTCCCAATGTTTTGTACACGTTCCTGCACCGGCACAAACACGTATTGCTTGTCCGATTTCAGCACCTTGCCATACTCGTTGGTAAAATCGACAACGGCAATTTTTTTGCTCTCGTTGTCCTTGATACCCGATAGCCAGAGCGGAACCATGATAAGCGCCGCAAAGAGGAGCGGCGACAGGAAAGTCATAATGATGAATGACTTCTTGGCAACACGGGTAGTGTATTCCCGGCGGATGATAATTCCTATTTTATTCATAAGGCTAAATATCAATGGTTAATTGTTAATTCTTAATGGTTAATAAGAAACCATTACTGTAGGTTTGATTTGGTTGTTTTGAGAATGCTTGTTATCAGTTTGATAAGTTCAATCGCATCGTTATTGATGCTATTGAATTGTTCGGAGCTAATATAATCGGTCGCATGTAACAGTTCTAACCAATAAATGGTCTCATTAATTTCTTTTTGAGCTATTGCCATTTTGTGTTTAAAGTCATTTTTCGTTTCAGCATGTTCGGCTTCGCGAATCATGGCACCAACACTCGTTCCGCTACGTAATAACTGTTTGGATAACACAGATTCCTTCTTATTTTCAATAAGATACCGCCTGAGATTTACAATTCTTATAGCAAAAACAAAGCTCTTGTCTTTTACGATATTCTCTTTCATATCTTCATTAACCATTAACAGTTTTGATAAAGATTTCGTTCATGCTGGGTAGTAATTCTTCGAAGGCCACAATAGAATGTCTTTCCATAATCGATTTCAGGCATTCGTTGGCTGATAATCCGGTAGATTGAATGCGCAATTCGGTATTACGGTTCTTCTGTTCGTTGGCCAGAATCTCGAAAGGTAAGCGGGCAATGTCAGCATGTTCGGTTCCTGTAATGGTAACCTTGTAGATGTGCGACCGGAATTGCTCCCTGATTTCATGAACGTTGCCCTGAAGTACCACCTGCGATTTATTGATGAGGGAAATGTCGTCGCAAAGCGCTTCTACCGATTCCATGTTGTGAGTGGAGAAGATAATGGTGGCACCTTTGTCACGGAGAGCCAGCATTTCGCGTTTCAGTAGATCTGCATTCACCGGGTCGAAACCGCTGAAAGGTTCGTCGAAAATCAATAGTTCCGGTTCGTGCAATACGGTGGTGATGAACTGCACCTTCTGCTGCATTCCTTTCGAGAGCTCCTCCACTTTTTTGTTCCACCATGCCTGTATCTCGAATTTCTCGAACCACATTTTTAGTCGGGCCATGGCATCGTGTTTCGAAAGTCCTTTTAGTTGAGCCAGATAAAGCGCTTGTTCGCCCACTTTCATCTTTTTGTAGAGACCTCTTTCCTCCGGCAGGTAACCGATACGATTGATGTCGCCGACGTGAAGGCGTTTTCCGTCAAGGAGAATCTCTCCGCTGTCGGGTGCCGTGATGCAGTTGATAATACGAATCAGGGTGGTTTTGCCCGCACCGTTTGGCCCGAGCAGTCCGTAAACAGAGTGTTGTTCAATGTTCATGCTCACTGCATCGAGCGCTTTGTACCCTGAGTACTCTTTGGTTACATGATGAATTTCCAGAAATGACATATTTGCAGGGAAAAGAGGTAAATAAATATCTTAACTTAAAAAATATACGAAAACATTGAACAAAGATAGGCGAATTACTTTTAGTAGCAAAGATGCTTACCTATGCCGGTAAAAATTTGTAATTTTGGATTCAAATTTATCTTATGCAACTGACAGCGCTTTCGATACTCAATTATAAAAACCTGACACAAGCCGATTTGTCATTTTCGTCCAAAATTAATTGTTTTATTGGGAACAATGGGATGGGAAAGACTAATCTGCTGGATGCCATCTACTATCTTTCGTTTTGCAAGAGCTTTACCAATCCGGTCGACATGCAGAATGTGAAGCATGATGCTGATTTTTTTGTCTTGCAGGGACATTATCAACGGGGTAACAGCGATGAGGCGGTCTATTGCGGACTGAAGCGGCGGCAAAAAAAACAATTCAAGCTTAATAAAAAAGAGTACGAAAGGCTTTCGGATCACATCGGTTTTTTGCCTCTGGTAATTATTTCACCTGCCGACGGTGCACTGATCAGTGAGGGGAGCGACGAGCGCAGACGGTTTATCGACAGTGTAATTTCGCAGTACAACAAGCGTTACCTGAATGAATTGATTCGTTACAATAAGGCTTTGATGCAACGCAATACCCTATTAAAAGGTGACATGCACGACGAGATGGTGTATGATATTTGGGAAGAACAGCTGGCCGAAGCCGGGGTCTATATTTTTGAAACACGGAAAGCTTTTGTTGATGAGTTTATCCCGATTTTTCAATCACGTTTCAATTTTATAACGGATGAAAACGAGCGTGTCAGTATCCGTTACCAGTCGCAGCTTGCGGAAAGAAACTTCAAAGAGTCGTTGCAACGTTCGCGCGAGCGTGACCGAATTCTTGGTTATACCACGGTAGGAACTCACAAGGATGACCTTGAAATGCTTTTAGGTGATTATCCCATCAAGAGGGTAGGGTCTCAGGGTCAAAACAAGTCGTTTCTGGTTTCGCTCAAATTTGCCCAGTTCGATTTCCTTAAACGGGCTTCCGATCTTACTCCCATATTGCTCCTCGACGATATATTTGATAAGCTCGATGCTAACCGGGTTTCGCGTATTCTTTCTCTTGTCTCCGGCGATTCTTTCGGTCAGATATTTATCACCGACACCAATCGCGAGCATATCGACCATCTGTTATCCGAAACAGGTTGTGAAGTGAAGTTTTTCTTCGTCGATAACGGGGAAGTTACTACTCTTTAGAAACAGGAGTAACAAACCGGTCCTTTCTTCAGTTTGTATACAATCATGATTTCGTGGGTACCCAAAGAGTGGTGTTTTATACTATTCGTGTTGTATTCGTAGCTGTAAAACACAGACAAAGCCTTGCTGATATTCACTCCTGCAATGGCACCTATTTGCCCGGGAGTCCGATAGAAAGCTCCCACCTGAAATTTATCCGGTTCATCTTTCATCGTTTTAAAATATGCCGTTGCATTGAATTCCGTCTGAATCATTCGGCTGTATTGGATACCGCAAGCTCCCACTCCAAAATCAACAGGGTTTTCTGTAAAGGTTCTAAAAGCCCCGTATAAGAAATTGGTGTTCACCAGTGCATTGTTTTTGTTGAACAGAGAAGCGAAATTTTGACTGGCAACTCCAATCCTTAATGACCGGCTGGCAAGTTCAGCCCCAATATCTGTATTGAAAGATGTCTCGGGTTGAAGATTGTTGAATGCTTCATTGTCGGAATTATTATCCAGAATAATTTTTGAAGCATCGTAGGAGAGTCTTTGGTAAACACCCGCTACGCCCAGTTGTAGCCGCCATGTCTCGTTTAGAGTCACCGCATAAGTGTATGACAGAGATAAATTGGTGGTGGAGGTGTACCCGATTTGATCCTGAAAGATTTTTGCGCCAAACTGAGAGTTCATCTCTTCGGAATAAAGATTGGCAGTGGCAATGAAAGTGGTGGGAGCTCCGTCAAATGTGACCCATTGTTTGCGGCCGGCCATGCTAAATACGGCCGGATATTGCGTGTTGATGTAAGCCGGGGTGATATAATATGGATTTTCCCAATAATGGTTCAGTCGGATGTTAGACTGTGCCATGCAGGATAATGATATAAAAATGAGTACAATGAGTTGTATGATTTTTTTCATGACATGATGCTTTGCCGGAGTGTAAAGGGCTTTTGTTGAGGCTTTGTTTTATTGCTTTTTTAATGCAGGCTATTTCTTCGCGACAACAACATAACCCTCTTTTGTTTTTGTTTCAGTTGCATATTCATAATAGACTATATAAAAATAAGTGTCTCGTGCAACCGGTCTTCCATTAAACTTTCCATCCCAACCGTCATATCCTTCGTGGAGCAGTAACCCGTTTCGGTTGTATATTTTAACGTGGAGTCCTTTCAGAAAGATGTCATTAACGCCATCGCCATTAGGAGAAATGGTATTAGCAATGACCGATGTATACAAGTGAGACACAATCACACTGTCGCATCCGTCAATAGTTTTGAAAGTGTCAGTATAGTCTCCGTTATCGGCATATATATGTCCGTTAATTTTATAAGAATCTCCTTTGAACATGCGCAGCGTCTGTTCTTTGTAATAAACAGGTAACTCTTTTAATACCAATGTGGCAGCGCTATCGCACCCTACAGAATTTGTGAGATGTACAAGATAAGTCCCGGCTGCATTGTAGGCAAATCCGGCAAACATATACGTATCGCCCCGGCAATATGAAGCATTAGTCGTTGAGCTGGATGGCTCCCGAAGAGATAATTCCAGAACGGCAGCACTGTCGCAACCTACTGCATTTGTGAGATGTGCAATAAATGTGCCGGCTGCTGTATAATTGACTCCGTTAAA
The DNA here is from genome assembly GCF_001618385.1 of Paludibacter jiangxiensis. Classification (NCBI taxonomy): domain Bacteria; kingdom Pseudomonadati; phylum Bacteroidota; class Bacteroidia; order Bacteroidales; family Paludibacteraceae; genus Paludibacter; species Paludibacter jiangxiensis. Next base: position 216,340 of record NZ_BDCR01000002.1, read on the forward strand.
TTTATAGGTATCTCCCCGGCATATTGAGGCTTTTGTTGTAGAGGTGGTTGGTTCTTTGATTGTCAGAATAAGTGTTGCCGCGCTGTCGCATCCGACGCTATTGGTCAGATGAGCTGTGTAATTGCCGGCAAGTTTATAAGTTTTCCCGTTGAAAGTGTACGACTCTCCCTTGCATATTGCAACCTTGGTGGTGGATGAGGTCGGTTCTTTGATTGACAGGATAAGTGTTGCAGTGCTATCGCATCCGGAAACATTGGTGATGTGGGCTATATAAGTCCCTGCTGAACGATATTTTATGCCATTAAAGTTACAACTATCACCTCTGCATATAGATGTACGGGTCGTTGAAAAGTTGGGTTGGCCTACTTTAATTTTTATTTCCGTAGTTCCACTGGTAGTTACCGGAGAGCATTCTGTTGAGGCAGTTATTTTGCAGGAAAGAATATCATTGTTTGCTAATGAATTTGTAGAGAAAGTATTACTGTTTGTGCCTACAATAGTTTCATTGATTTTCCATTCGTAAACCGGGCTTATTGTTTTTACAAGAGAGACTGCGGTATAGGTTACGCTATCTCCCGGGCAAACAGATAATTTTGATGCATTGATGTTTAATCCGAGATTTGTAGCCACTAATGCTTTTTCAAGGTCTTCTGAATTAAGTATATAAGCGTATGCAAATGTTGTGGATTCGTTGGGTTTTAAGGTTCCAATCCTGAAAGCAACAGATATTGCCTTGTCTTCATAAGCATTTGTGCCTTTTTGAGATAATTCATAATTCGAGCATGTCCAGATTTCTTTAGCGCTTCTATTGCTAAAGCCTCCTCTTGTGACCTTTGCTCTGGCATCCATGGATCCCAACCCGAGGTATTCGCCGCTACCATTTTTTGTGGTGGCTGATGCCAATACCTTTCCACATTCGTTAGGTGTTTGATAGATTATGCTATTGTAAGTATAATAGGAATAACTACTCCCCGGAGTGTTTACGCCCTGATCCGGGTCTACATTCCGCATGTAATATATACTATCAATGGGAGATAATGTAGTGTTGGTGAGAGTGACTTTTGTGACAAAATAAATTGCACCAGAGGGAATGTATGTTTTGGCTCTAATCGCTAATCCGTTTATTGATCCTTGCCAGGTGGCAGATTGTTCCTGAAGTGTGGATTGAACAGCAATTATGCTTCCACTTATGTCATTTCTTGAGCATATCTGGTTGTTATTGTAATTGTAAGCTCCAATGGAAAGGCCAAATCCTTCTTCGGGTGTTCCCGGAAGAAAATAATCACCGATATAGTTTATCCAGTTGTCTTTTGCCGGATTGGCAACGAAACCTAACTGTCCGGATCTGCTGTTCATGCCACTTCCTCTTGGATGAAAGCCTTTAGGGGCGTCTATGGTTGAGGCAAAGTTGCCACAAGGCCCCACAGCAACTTCTACGTAATCACTTTGAAGGAAGGCATTTCCGTTGAGTAATTGAGTTTTGAATGAGTCGGCTGCAGAAATGTTATGAATGCAATATAGATTGAACATTAATACAACAACGATTCTGACTGGATTCATACGCACATGATTTGATTAGAAGGTCGTATAACTTGGCCAACTTGTAATTTGCCTGAGCTAATTTGATTTTGGTAGTTTTTGCTGGTGTTTGAAAAGTATTTATATCCCGGTTATTATAAGCTTGAGAGACAAAGAGTGTTAAATTTCAAACAACATAAAAATTTTAAAAAATGCAGGTCAAAGTTAAATATATAATTTAGGTCAACAAGTTTGATCGTTTGAAAAACAATTAAAATTAAATTAATATATGTTTTTGATTTTGAATGGACTATTTGGTAATAAATAAAGAAACTGCTTCGAAAGAAAAAGAGACAGTCTCTTTATGTGTTCAAACTAAAATCCAATTCTTTCTTGTCCGTAAAAATTTGAATGGGACTCCGAGATTGGCTGTTAACATCGCATGGAATGTTGATTTCAGTGAGTTGCTGGTATTACTGCCATGATCAATAGCAAGTGTGACACTCTTCGTCTTTGTTGATGTGCAGGATAAGCATTAGTTCGTGTGTTCCGGAAGAACTGCGGCTGATGCCACCCACATTATAGTTGTAGCTGTACGAGAGAAATAGTGATTTGTTGACGTTATATCCAATGGTTGCTCCCATTTCATTGGGGGTACGGTAAAACAGTCCGGCCTGAAATAAGTCTTCCTGATCGATTGTTTTGAAATAGGCAGTTCCGTTTAATTCCATTTGATAAAGATTGTGGTTTCTGATTCCGCAAATACCACCTCCAAGATCTATCCGACTGTCTTCTGTGAAGTTTCTGTAAGTGGCGTAAATGAAATTAGAACTGGCAATGTCCTGATTATTATTTCGGAACATTGAGAAGATATTCTGTGTGGAGATTCCGATTCTTAACGATTTACTGGCAAGTTCAGCCCCCAGATCGGCATTGTAGTGGTGTGAATTGGCCAATTTCTCATAAAGCATTGGATCGGTTTGGTACTCAACCCTGATTTTGTCCATATCGTACCAAAGACTCTGAAATGAAGCTGCAATGCCAAGATGTAACCTCCAGTCTTCGTTGATGTTGACTGCATAGGTGTATGATACAGAGACGGATGAACTGTTCGTGTATCCGATTATGTCCTGGTAAGCTTTTATGCCGAATTGTGTATTGAGTTTGTCAAGCACGATAGTGCCGGTTGCCATATAGGTAGTGGGTGCTCCCGGAAAACCTAACCACTGTTTTCTCGTTGATAAGCTTAATGTACTGAGATATTTGTTTGATAAATACGCCGGATTGATGGAGTATAAGTTGTTCCAAAAATCTGTCAGTCGAATGTTTGACTGAGCCTGTAACCGTGAGGTTGTACTTATCAAAGTCAGGCTGATCACCAGATATGCGATGATTGTTTTTTTATCTAACCACTGTGACATAGCCTTCTTTTGTTTTTGTGCCGTTTGCTGACATGTAATAGACAATATAAAAATAGGTATCCGGAGATACTAGTTTTCCCTTGTAAGTTCCGTCCCAGCCATTGTTGCCTTCGTAAACCAATACTCCATTTCTGTTGTACACTTTTATGTGCCAGCCTTTCAGGAATATATCGTTGTAGCCGTCGTTATTCGGAGTAAAGGTATTCAGATCGGTATCGTTGATAATCCATACCCGTTTGCTTGTCGTCGATTTACAACCATACATGTCAGTTGTATTCAGCAGAATGTCATAATATCCATCTTTGGCAATGTTGTACGTGTGCGTTTGCTTCCAACCACCTGCACTGGAGCTGTCACCAAAATTCCACAGATAATACAGTGCCGGGTGGTCGTCACTCCACAGGTTGATTGTCGGGTCTTTAAGTGTTACGTTATTTTTATCGCTTAGTATCGGATATTCATGAGATGGATAATACGTTGCAGTGAATGCAAGAGTGTTGTAGCATCCGGCTGTCGTCATGCCTTTTACGCTGTAGTCGCCATCTCGTCTGATGACGAGTGAGTCCGATACAGAACCGTCATTCCATTTGAAAATGTCAGCACCGCTGGCTTGAATTGTTATGGAATCGCCCTTGCAGAGCTTTGGTTCCGGTGCTATTGTAAGTGTCGGAATTGCCTCTACCATGATTGCTTTGGAGTAGATATTGGTACATGACTTTCCCGTCACGGTTAATTGTACGTTATATATTCCTGCAGACGAGAATTGATGTTGTACTGATTGGGTAGTTGCAGTAGATCCGTCTCCGAACTTCCATAAGTAACTATAATTTTCGGTGGCTTCATTGACGATTAAAGCGTCAAACTGATAAGATTTCTTGTTGCAATCGATTAGTTTGTAAGAAATACCAAGTTCAGGAATAACTGACGAGGTAGAGACATTTGCGCTGCAACCCCGGCTATCTTTTACGGTGACCGATATCAACCCCGATTGATCGGTGGTGACTGAAGTTCCTGTAGCGTCTGGCGATCCGCTCGACCAGGTAATTTGATATGGAGGAATACCTCCTGATGTTTTGGCGGTGAAAACCTGATAAAGATGATGTTCAGTACAATTGTAGTCGTAAGCAGCATTAATTGAAATATTAATCGGATCAGGTCGCATTACGGTAAATTGTTTGGTTAAGTTGCAATTGTTTGCGTCTGAAACGATCACATTATAATTTCCGGCCTGAATGTTTGTAATGTCTTGCGTCGAAGCATTATTCGACCAGATAAAGTTGTAGGGCGTGGTTCCTCCGGAGACGGTTAATGCTATGGACCCGCTGTTGACAGTCGAACAATCGAGGGCGTCAGTCACATGGCCGACAACCAATAAGGGTTGTGGTTCCGTGATGATAAAGGTTTTGTCGATGATACAGGGTGAACCGTCACTGATTTTTACCGAGTAGGTACCGGGTTTCAGATTGTTTCGCTCGTTTCCGGCTGTCGAACCGTCACTCCATACAACGGAGATAGGCTTGCCTTTGATATTCAACTTGATGCTTCCGTCGTTCGCTCCATAGCAGGATACGTTTTTGACAACCGGCACTATCGTGAAAACGGGAGGCGGAGCAATGGTGACAGTAGCGCTTTTTTGACAGTTATTAGCATCAGTGACTGTAATAATATAGTCGCCGGGAGATAAATTATCCTGTGCAGTACCTGTCGCAAGATTACTCCATGCTGTTTTGTAGGGTGCTGTTCCGCCCGAAATGGTCAGTTTGATAGATGCATTATCGGCGCCATAACAAGTAACTGGTGTTGTGGCTGCTTCTATAACAATATCCGGATTTTGGGTGAGATCCCTCTCCAATATGGCAATGCAGCCATTTTGATCTGTAACGTTCAGCGTATAATGACCGGCTTTAAGATCTGTGATGTTTTGGTTGGTGCTTGTATAGCCGTCAGGTCCCGACCATAAATAATTGTACCCTAATACTCCCGGAGATGTTTTTATTGGAGTTCCACCGGTGGCAGTTACCGAAACGGCTCCGGTAGCAGAACCATAACATAAAATATTTGTTTGACTTACAAGAGTGACTGTTAACTCTGTCGGTTCTTCAATTTTATATGACATTGTTTTGGGACCACAATGGTTTGCGTCACTGACAGTCACTTCGTATTTTCCAGGAGACAAATTGGATATATCTTCGGAGGTGGCATAAGAAATTCCGTCTTTTATCCAGACGAAAGAGTAGGGCAGAGTTCCTCCTTTCAAAGAGATGGAAACAGATCCATTGTGAGCACCATGGCAGGTAATGTCTTTTTTACTATCGGTAGAAATCACAATGTCGTCCGGCTCTGTGATCGTATAAGTGTTTGCAAACTGGCATGGGCTGTTATCGCTTACAACAAGAGAATATGTTCCCGGTTTCAGGTTTGAAATGTTGGTTGTGGTCGCGGTAAATCCATCAGGGCCAGTCCATGCAATGTTTTGGGGAGAACCTGATGAGAAAGGAACACCTCCCGAAATAGTGCAGTTTATTGCACCGTTATTACTGCCATAACAGGTGCAGTGGCTGATGTCGGCAACCACCTTGATGGATGGATTGACGGTTACGACGATAGAGAACGGATTTCCGGTACATGAGCCGGATGTCGGTGTGACGGTATATGTTGCCGTGGCCGGTGTAGTCCCTGTGTTTGTCAGCAGTTGGCTGATTATTGTCTGAGGAGCGGCTTGCGCTGAAGTGCCTGTAATTGCTCCCGAAGGAGAAATAACCGGATTTGTCCACATATAGGTAGTGCCTGTAGGAACTATGTCGGGAGACTTGTCTTCCGGAGAAACTGTGAAGCTAGTGCCACTGCAAATCAGTGCTGCTTTTGTTGCAATGACAGCTTTGGGGTTTACCGTAATTTGAGCTGGTTTCGATACGAGATTTGAACATCCGTCTATAGTGAATGTTATTGTGCAATAATAGTAAACGGTTCCGGGGGCATTCGTGGCGGGCTTGTATTTGCTATCGGTAGCTCCCGGAATTGCCGTGCCGGAGGTGTTGTCATTGTTTATAGTACTATACCACTGGTAATCAGGAGTACCTGCCCCGTCCTGATAAGCAACGGTGAGGTCGGCTGCCGTTTCGCCAATGCAATAAGTGGCTTGTTTAGGCTCATCTGTAAATGAAGCTTTCTTCTTTACGGTTACAACTGCGGTGTTGCTGGTAGCGTCACATCCCACTCCGTCTTGTGTGATTTTGCAGTAATAATACGTGATGCCGGTGGCTGCGGAAGGAGGCATATATGTCGCATCGGTAGCGCCAGTGATGCTGCTTCCCGAAGAGGTGTTGTCTGTTGTGTTGCTGTACCATTGGTAATAAAACGCGCCGATGCCATCTTTGGCTTCAACCTGTAATGCTGTCGGATTCCCGTTTTGACACACCGTTTGCGGGGTCAAAGGCTGTGTGGTGATTGTGGGGTCGTCAACAATAATCATTTTTGCAAGATCGCTTGTCATAGATCCGCAATTGTTGCCCGACAGTTTTATTGCTACATAGTAATATTTTGTGCCGGCAGAAGTAAATGGCGACGGAGTATAAGAAGCACCTGTTGCTCCCGGAATTGCAGTGCCGCCACTGTTTGATTCAGTGGAATTTTCATACCATTGGTAAGATGCGGTACCGGCACCTCCTGTATATGTTGCCGTAAGAGGCTGGCTTGATCCTCCCACGCAAATTTTTTGCTCTGGAATCGGTTGCTTGTCAATTGTAGGTATAGCATTCACTACCACTGTGGCTGTTGTCGATTTTAATGTAGAGCATCCACCCGAGGGTAAATCTATTTGGCAGTAATAATACTTGGTACCAACTTCATTGGTAGGTGGTATGTAACTGTCGGTTGTCGCATAGTCAATTGAGGCCGAGCTTGTCCCGTCTGCGTTTGTGGAGTACCATTTATAAGTTGGAGTGCCCACTCCGTTTTGATACTTAACGGAAAGAGGTGTCGCAATCCCGTTCATACATACTTCGCTCGATTGTGGTTGTTCAATAATCTCCGCAGCTTCATTCACGATGACGGTTGCTATATCGCTGGTGACATAGCAGCCGGCGCCATCCGGCTGAGTAACCAGGCAATAATAGTATAACGTACCGACGGCTGAGGTAGCCGGATTGTAAGTGCTTGATGTTGCTCCGTCAATCGGAGTACCTGATCCAATGACATTGGTTGTGCATTTATACCATTGATAAGCAAATACATTAATGCCTCCATTGGCAACCACAGTGAGTGGGTCTGGTGTTGCTTTCTTGCAGAGTGTTTGGCTAGCTTTAGGTTGAGTGGTGATAGTGGGCTTGTCTACCACTTTAACATTTGCGGTGTTACTTGTTACCGGGGCACATCCGCTACCTTCCGATTGTACAATTACGTAATAGGAATAGGTGTCCGGTATGGTAGATGGTGGAGGTGTGTAAGTCGAACCGGTAGCCAATGTTCCCGGGGTAGATTCCGGGGTGGAATGCCATTGATACGAATAAAAACCGTCGCCGCCGGTGACACTAACCGATAGAGGGGTAGTGATGATTCCATCAACACATAGTGGTTTAGAGTCTTTGGGTTGCAATACGATGGATACTTTGTCGTAAATCGTCACGGCAGCTGGGATTGTAGCTAATTCAGAGCATCCTCCCTCAAAACTAATCTTACAATAGTAGAATTTTGTCCCCGCAGGTGTTCCCGGAGGATTAAAAGTTGATGACTTCTCTTCTGTAAGTTCTGTGCCTCCACTGTTACTACTGCTCGTGTTGCTGTACCATTGATAAGCAGGAGTGCCGGTAAAGTTGCTTGCCGTTACGCTAAGTGCCGCCGGGGTATCTCCGATACATGCCTTGCCTGATTTCGGCTGATCGCTGATTGAAGGTCCGGGGTTCACCGTGATTGTATAAGTTACAGGAGTGCCATCGCAACCACCCAAAGAAGGCGTAATGGTGTAGCTTAGCGTTTGTGGGTTCGTACTTACGTTAGTGATTGTCTGAATTGGGATAGCGCTTGCCGTACCGTTGGTAATGTAATTCTTTAGATTGTTATTGATGGTAGCGCTCCATTTGAAGGTCGTTCCTGGAATATCAGGTATTAAAGTAACAGCGGTTGTCGGTTGACCGGAACAGGTAGTCTGCGACAAATCTGTATTGTTGATCTTTGGAACCGGTTTTACGGTAACCGTTTGTGTGGATGTTGCCGATGTTCCACATTCATTAGTTACCGACAAAGAGACAGTCCCTGAGTTGTTATAGGCAATAGCCCCTGGATTTGACTGGGTTGACGTGGCAGGTGTTCCGCCCGGGAAAGTCCAGTTGTAAGTTGGTTGATCCGTGTCGGGAGTCCCTTTTTCTAATGTATAAATGGATGGAGTTACTGACCCCGGACCACAGATACTTGCAATAGGACTGATAGAAACACTGGGCACCCCTTTTACAATAATCTCTTTGGTATCGGAAGTTATGCTGCCGCATGCACTTGTTACGGTAAGCGATAAACGATAAGTTCCCGGTGTAGTAAATGTAAATGTTGGAGTCGCAACAGTCAGACTATTGTAAGTGTACTGGGCAGGATAGGTTCCTCCGAATCCCGGAGTATATGAAATTTTCCATAAGTAAGTAGGTGTGCTGCATGTATTACTGGTAATCGTATTAGTCACTTTGCTGGTTAACGGAGAGCAGCCGGTTGTTTTATCTACATCAAATGTGGGTTTTGTTGGGGTTGGTTCAACACAGATGGTTTGTGTCTTTTGATCGATGCCACAGTTACTACCTTCTTTTAATGTAATTGTATATGTTCCTGCAATGGTAAAAACGGGGCATATGGAAAAGCTTCCTGATGTCCATGTGTTTGTGTTGTCAGAGCCTCTGTCATTACCTAGGGAACCACTATTTAAAACGACTCCGTCAGAAGGTGTAATACTCCAGATGACTTTTGGCCCGCTACATCCATTAGAGCTTGCTTGTGAACCATCCGTAGAGTTGTTTGAGAGACAAATAGGTGTGTTAATGCAAGTTTGTGTCGACGGGAGCGTGTAGTTGGCTTTTGGCGGAGTAGAAATATATATGGGTACGACACTTACAGCAGATGTTCCACAGGGATTGGTAGCTACAATTTTAGCATAAAATGAATCAGAATATGTCGTAGAACCGTCAGAGCTTGATGTTCCACAGGACGATTTCAAGAAAGTGTGTGTTACCTGAGATGGTGCTGGATGATTGAATACCTCAGGAGAAGAACCGTCATTAAATGTAACAGTATAGGTGGTACCTGGTGGGTTATTTTCTGTTCCGGTAATAGGGAAAGTTAAAGGACTCGTTATACAAATGTCTGTATTCCCAGGGTTTCCTAGTGAAACCGCCGGATTAGAGCCTACAAAGACAATATATTTCTGAATTGCGATACAACCATTTGATCCGGTGATTTTATAGGTTAAATTCCATAAACCAGCTGGATAAGTGTGTTTTACGGTGCTCCAGGCTGCGTTTTGAGATAAGGGAGCAGAACCATCCCCCCATATTATCTCATAAGTGGAGTTAATTGCTGGCGTTGTGGAAAGGTTAGTAAATGTAATTTCTGTAGTTGAATTACTACACGTTTTGAAAGTCTGAATGCCATTAAATGTTGTTGATGTTTTATCTGATGTAAGACTGGCATCTGGTATTTTATTTACAGATATTGTTTTAGTAGATATTTGACTGCAGGTTGTTCCATTGTCCGTTACCGTTAATTTAACATCGAAATTTTGAGTGTAACTTCCGAATGCCATAAAGGTATGAGAGGGATTTGATTCCGAAGAAGTTGAGCCATCACCAAAATTCCAAGAGTACTTATAAGAGCCGGTTCCTGGTGCCGAGGGAGTGAACAGAACCCCATTTCCGGTACATTGATTATCCGTAAAAGCGAAATCCACAGTTGGGTTTGCATATACGTTTACAGTAACAGCTTGCGAACTTATATCCACAGGATTATTGTCTTTGTCGGTAACTTTCTTGAGGGTATAAGTGGATATGCCTGGAGTAGATGTTGGTACATTCAGGGTTACTGTTTCTGTGCCGGATGTTGTAATCGTTAAGTCAGCCCCAGTGTTGATGGTGTATGTGAAAGTGTAGGGTGCCCCACCTCCTGTCCCTGAGAACGTAATTACAGGCGATACCCCGTTTTGACAGACCGAATTTGAGTTAGCAGATATGCTCGCCGATAATGCTGTTGTTTGCGCAGAGCTTTTGCTGGTCTGTGTTTGCTTTTGTTTGAAAGATTTCCCGGATGATGATACCCTGTTTATTGCTTGCGTGAGTGTGCTGTAGAGGAAGATACAGAGTACAAGATAAATGAGTCTGGCCGGGGATTTCATCTGAAATAATACGTTTTAATTGTAATGCTAAATTCATAAAATGAAGAATTTTTGCTCGCAAAAAAACTTCTTTTTTGTGGGATCTACACTATCAAGCAGAAATAGTCTTTCAGCTTTTATATAGTCGGTTAGCGTAGCTTTTATGAAAGAAAAAGCAAAGTTACAATTTTATTTTTGTTTTATTTGGTTATGAAAATATTAAGATATGGAAGAGGTATTGAAGTATACTCCGGTCAGATGAAATAAAAAATCCGCAATCAAATCTGAGTGCGGATTTTTATATGGGTTGAACACCAATCGTTATCTTGTCAGCAAGAACTTGAAAGTAACACCGAAGTTGGTGGTTGACATCGGATAGGACGTTGATATAAGAGGGTTGCTCATGTTGCGGTCGTAGTAAAGCTTGATATTGATCATGGAACTGAATACGTAATCGCCTGACACTTTGATGGTCGTTGTTGTGCCGCCATCCGTAGGCTGAACGTTGTCGCTTTCAATGTTGCGCATCAGGCTCTTGGTGTCACGTACTGAAAAATCGCATCGCAGGGTCAGATCGTTCTTTACTTTCGATTGCTTATTCTTCATTTTCAAAATCAGGTTGAAGTCCTTAATCATATAGCCGAAGCCAACAACCCATTCTTTACTCAGTATTTCCATGATCTGTGCACTGGTAATATTGAGGCTGAGATTGCGCTGTGTGTTATACATCAGGCGTGTAGATAAGCTGTTCTTTAGAGCTGCATCTACACCAATCAAAGGCATGAAGGCTTCTGTAAGGGTTACCGACCCGATATTGTATTGCGAAGAAGGAATCGGATTGCCGGTGGTGACATCTTTAATGAAACCCATGCTGCCGTTGCTTGCCCAGTTGGAATATGAAGTGTATGCTGCAATTGTGTAATCACAGTTGTATGCGTGATTTAATGTTAACGATTTCAGGTATTTGGCTACGATTGGAATCGTTGATAGTCCGTCGAATGAAATGCGCCAGTTCGGGAGCGACTGTAAAAGCGAAGGGAACAGTCCCAACTTATTGCCCGAAACAGAATGGCCTCCGTATGCCGCAAGAAATGCAGGAATCAAAACATCTGCCGAATTCGGATTGACACTCCCGTTTTTCGAATCGTAAGTGGCTCCGGCTAATACATTTCCTTCCATAAAGCCGGAATTAGGATAACGTTGTCCGGCATATTTCTGCTCAATCAAACGGGCAACTTCAGCTCTGTTGGATTTGAATTTCCGATAGATTTCGGAGCTGAAACCATTAGTCGCGTTGCCGCTGCTCTTGAAGAATGTTCCAATGGCGATGTAGCTCATGTGGAAACTGCCGGTATAAGTAGTTGGCATTCCTTTATACATGAATTCCATCGACGTTTGTCCGGCCTGGAACCATTTCTGGGCAAGGTCGATTTTGAGTCCCGGAAGCGGTTCAAGATTTAAGCGCGCTTCAAAGTCTTTGGTGGTTGCAAACGTGGCCGGGTTGATTACGGTGTCATTCGAGATTAGCCATCCTCTATCCAGAGCTTTAGAGACAAAACTTTTGTCAAAGAAGCCGAGGCTGAAGTCAACGCCGGGCGCTGTGCTTCCCATTAGTGTAGACTGGCCGAACCATTTGCTTGTACCCGCAAAACCAGGCAATGTCAGGTTCTGGCTGTACCGGTAAGAGATGCTCCCTCTGCGTATCATCATTAAAGTACGCACAGCATAATCAACCAATTGACGGGAAACTCCGGCATCATTTGGATTTTGCGTACTGATATTGACGCTGGCGTTTACACGTTTAGTCAGTGGAGCTATTTCAATTGTGTTTGCGTCTACCAGTTTGTATTTCAGGTTGACGGGTTTCCCCAGACTGTCCATCGCCGTTATAGTGAACTTGGTCGAATTTAACCGGTGCGTCAGCTTTAAAGGCTTGTCTTTTTCGATGGTTATGTTTTGCCTGAAAGATCGGGGCCGAAATTGTTGCGCCCTGTTATTGGAGCTGAACTTCTTGTTGATATCGCTCAGAAACTTAATCTTGTTGTAAAGCATCTCAAAATTAAACTGAGCGTCAGACTGTGTTTGTGCTGTACTGCTGATCGTGTTTCCGACATTCAGCTTGGATGCCGTTGTTACACCGGTTTGCCAGTCATAGTTTGCCGTGTACTGAATTCGCGCAGTTGTGAAGTCCAGATAGGGCAATTTGTTGATTGGGAGCGTGTAGTTTGCCGTGAACATCTGTTGGTATAACAACGGACGTCCAAGGTTCGCAAGGCTATGTTTGATCGAGTCTTTCCAAACTTTGTATTCGTCGGGGAAGAGGTTCTTGTCAACCGGAACATATGGCTCGTCGATGCGCGAATTTGTGCTGGATGAGAATGTAAATGACAAACCTCTTGTCAGGTCGAGTTTTACGTCAAACCTCCTGTCCCAAAGGAAATCACGGCTAAACGTCAACAAATCTCTCTTGTCTTGTACTCCTCCGGCATTGATTACGTCATAGTCCCGTGTCTGAGTTTGAGAATAGGTACGGGTAATGCTGGTGTTGTACGCAATCTGGCTCGGAATGAGATTGATATTAAATTCGCTGATTAGCTTTAATAGAGGCGACCTCAGGGCTTTCACATTTTTGAATGGTTCCCACGGTTTTGGCATCGTGTTGTATATATAGCTGAATGCCCCTCGGTAATCGTTCGAATAACTGTAAATCACATCAGGACTTTTATCGCTGGAATGATTGTAAGCGTATGAAAATGAGAAGTTGGCCGGGTCGTACAACTGAGGCGTTTTACTTCTTATGTCAACTCTGGCATTCGTGATGTTAAAGCTCGTTGTGGTATGCCGGGTTTGGGCAAATGATAAGATAGAGTCACGCTGAGCCTTCGAAATCGCTGATTTCAAAGCGTCAGACAACAAAATGTCGCCATCCAGCGGATTGTATTTCGGTCGTATAATTTCGTTTGACGTAGAGAAGAATACCGGAATATTCACCTTCGCTTTTTCCGGGAAGAACTTGCCCAGTTGAACGGTGGTGGATATATTGTATTGATACTCATTGTCCAGACTTCGGCCAAGAATATTTTGTTCTATACTTCCAAATCCGGCTGTGACGAACTTCCCTGACGCGTTGATCATTCCCAGATCAGAGAGGGCAACTGATGCGTTTGCCGTTCCGGCCCAGCCTCCACCTTCTTCAAAATCGTTGAGGCTAAATTCATCAAACCAGACTTCTCCGTTCTTTACGGCACGACTGTTATTCCTGATACCAATCATCACAGACTGAACATCTGCAAGGCTCGGATTTCCAAGAACCGTTACTTTGTTCTTCGGATTGGAGGGATCGTAATACGAATAAGGGGTTGTTAATGTTATACCAGCATTGGTCCCCCTTTCGGCATTTCTTTGTTTTTTCAGGTTGGTCAATACCTTCAGCGCAATGTCAAACTCATTGTCGGAAGGCCAAACCGTAGCGCGATCTTTATCGCTGCTTTGCTGATAATGCCCTGCATCCGTAAGTTTCAGCGGAATTTCATATTCGTAATAGTTGTTCGTGAAGTCAGATCCCAACCTGATAAACGCTGTCAGTTCGTAATCTTTCAGGTTAGAGTTGTCGTCCGACACCTTTTGAGCGTGGGCAAACATATGAATGCGCTTGTACTGACGCATATCAAAATTGGTGTTTTTGTAGATGGCGCGTGCATCATTTGTTGCCAGATTGTTAACTTTCAGGGTGACTGATTGCTCATTTTCCTGACGAATCTGTGGCTGGCTTGGGTCAACTTGTCGGGTCACACCCGGAGGTAATACGTAGTTTACAGGCACGCGATTAGCATCTTCTTCTATGTTTACGGCTCCCACGTCAAGATCTCCTGAGACAGCAGGAGTACTGCCCGAAGTGTATAGTTTTTGAGTATAGGTTCTCCAGTCGCCTTTTACCAGATTCAATGTTCCAAAGCGCAGGAAGGTCGAATCTTCGAAATTCTTCAGGAACATCCTCATGAAGCGGATGGACTTGAAGTCGCTGATGGAGCCTATTTTTTTCTGATAGTCACGGATAGGAATTTTGAAATGGAACCAGCTTACTTTGGTCTGTTTTCCATTTTTCAGCGTTACAGTTGGCGTTATTTTATCCACAAGATAATTGCTGCCTACCTGTAAGTCTCCACGACGGAGAGATACTTTATACTGATAGTAATTTTCATACTGATTCAACGTATTGTCCTGGTTCAAATCCTCTACGTCGGGTAATGAAGTAGCCGCCGAAGAGTAGTTGGTGGTTGTGCCGTCATCTGTTGAGTTTCCTTCCGTGCCGTTATAATGCTTGTATCGGTTTAATACCGTGGTTTGACTGGCATTGTATGCCGGATTTCGATAACTTCGATAGTTATCTCCTGCGGGGTCGTTTATCGGGGAGAATGGATCGTTTTGCCACTGGCGTAACGTTGCAGCCGAAACAACGGTTTTCAACTGGTCAACGTAATTTTTGTATGTAGGGAACGAAAACTCACTCGTTGTCGTCAAACCATCAAGTCCCACATCCTGATACTGACGGGCGCTAGAACTGTTGTCAAATGCCAGAACCGTCGATTGCAAAGTAGGAACGCGCCCCCAAACGGTTCTTGTAGTATTGGTGGTGTCTCCAAGAGCAGAAAGACCGTTCTCAAAGAATTTTTTGCCGTCTTTAAGTATGTCTTCCGAAAGATCTCCAAGGTTGAAATAAAGGTCACCGCCCGTACTTTTACTCAGCGTGTCGTTTACGAATGGATCCATCATCCAGAAGTCTATATATTCGATGTTGGATGATTCAAAATCAGTCGTTTCCAACTTTCGCATTATCCCGCCCCACCGGCTTTTGGGGTCTTTCAGTTTACCGTTGGCGTCAATACCTTTGCTGTAACTGGTTGGCATTACGTCAACGTTGTAAGGCCCGCGTTCGGTAGGGTAGTACGATATGTTCAGTACCGGCAAATAAGACGTTGTTCCATACAATGATTCTCTGTTGGGGAAAATTTCCTGTTCAAGAACCTGTCGGGTTAAGTTGTTGGATTGTAAATCTTTGTTGTTTCTGATATAGTCAGGTGTCAATGAGGAATTTCCTGAAAATACGGTTTGGTCAACCACAAACCAACTCATCATCGCTCTGTTTTTGCCGTAGTTTACATTGTTGTTTAGAGTCGCTTCCGGAAATAACGCAGAAGAAGACAAATCAAGAGGTGTGCTGGCAAGGAACCAGTTATAGGGATAAGCCAGTTCTATGTCTGTTTTGGTGCCTTCAAAGTCGTCTATAAACACCTCTCCTTTTTTGGAAACTGAATTGGGATGTCCGGCAATAAGTTGTGCAAATTCAGCATTTACACTCAGGTATGACGGTTTTGTCAGGTTGAGCAATGGGATTTTATTCAGCAGGTTTGTCAGCCATAAAGACTCTGTTCTGTACGAAGTGTTCAGACCCCAAATTGTATTTGAAATAGGGTCGCTTCCGTAAGCCACTTTCTGAGTAAGTGGCAACTCGGACAGGTGCATAATAGTTCCTCCGATGGAGAAATCTTTGCTGAAAGCGTATTCCAGATGCGTTCCGATAAGGGTTTTGCGTTGCAGGTCAAACATCGATTGATTTTCCAGCTTCACATTGACATTGGTACCGGATGCAAGGATGCTCTGGTTGATAATGTCTACCGTTCCCATCATATAGTCAACAGTGTAATCCTGATTTTCAACCAGTGTTTTGCCTCCGGCGGTCACCACTACCGATCCTCTCGGGATGTTCATGGCATTCAGCTGTATTTGAGAACCGGAAGTGCCCTTGTATTCTCCTACCAGCCTGAATTTGTTCTTGGAACTGTATTGTTGAGCCGTTGTAAGGGTAGAGTCGTATAGCTCCTGATAAACATATTTTTTGGCAATCACAGGGTTCCCTATTTTGGTTGCAAGATAACTGCCGAAGGGCTCTACTACAGGGAAAATAATTCTCCCGCCATCCGAAACTGCAGTGTATCCTTCCACATAATCGAAGTTGCCATCCGGATGCGCTTCGTTCTTCGAATCGAGGTTGTCTAAGTTTAATACTCGTGTCAGTTGTTGACCCTTTATGATGCCTTCGTTGATGTAAGAAACATTGATGCCGGTGGAATCGCTCTCATACATCACGTTCAGTTTGAACTTCTCTTTTTGCATTTGAGATGCGCCTACGTTGTAAACGTTTTTCATCATCAACTTCCAGAGAGGAACAGCCGGTGACAGGTTGGTGTTTTTAATCAATTTCACCATGAGCGCTTTAGGTGCTTCAATCGGGTCGGAAGAGAATTCACCAACCTGATATGTTTTGCCTCCTGCCGTATATTCATAAGCAACAGCCAGAACTTCATCTGCATTAAGGGCATTGCGCAAAGAGACGTATCCAAGGCTCTTGTTAATGGTATATTCTGATGCGTCCAGCTTGCGGGCACTTTCAATTTTTTCGTAATCGCGGCTTCCCACAATTCCCATTGATCCGTAAGTAGCATCTAAAATAGTGTTGGAGTTTTGGATGTCGCGGATCCCGGAAAGTGCGGTTACTTCTCCGTACAGAGTGTTCGTTGAGTTTGACGGATATTTAGTGCCGGAGGTTGTCCAGTGCGGGTTCGAAAGGTTTGTCGTTTCTCCCAGATCGGAGAAAGCAACAATGTTTCTGGCCTGAGTAAAGTCGCTTCGCTTGTTTGTTACCCAAACTTCTATCCTGTTGATGGTTATCCCTGATGTGACATATGGCAGATTGTTCATCCATTTGTCGAAGTTGTTGCGAAAGTACTGGGACAGGAAGAAATGCCTGTTGGCATCGTATTTGTCGGCAGCAATATTGAATTTTGTTGTTTGTACGCCACCCTTCGAACTTACCGTTTTGGTTTGCGACTGTTGCTGAGAAGCTACGGCGACCACATTTAATTTGCCGAATTGTAATTCCGTTTTAATCCCGAACAGGGCAGAACTTCCGGTAATAAGGGAACTGTTGAGAGGAAGGCTTACATTTCCGGCTTCAATTTTTTTTACAATTTCGTCTTCTTTGCCCGTGTACCCTAACTTGATCATTTTCTGATCGAAATCGAAAGATGATTCTGTATTGTAATTGAGGTTAAGATTGACTTTATCACCGACTTTCCCGTTTACATTCAGCTGTATTTTTTCATTGAAATCGAAAGAGGGAGACGGCCTGCGCATTCTGTACGGATAAATCGGATTGTCAATCGTGTGGGCGCGAACACCGAATCCAAGTTCTGCCGATCCCTGCATTTTTACCTGAACGCCGCCGGGGCCAAACAGTTTGTCGGCCGGACCAAGACTGAATTTCATGTCGGTAAGCGCAAACTTGGAGTCCTCGGTTTTTTGTACTGAATCATTGCGTTGTCTCCAGTACGATTGCATGGATGTTCGTAAGGTATAGTCCTGATATTCCTGAGGCGTCATGGAGATAGGAGTGGCAATGTCCATTGAGCCGACTTTGGTGTATACCAGGTATAAACCTGTTACCGGATCATATACAACAGTTGATTTGACGTTGTCCGGGTCTTTCAGGTCCATCGGACGCCGATTGTCCATGTCTGCTACGCCGATTGCAGATGTCGGTTTCACAGGAAATAATAAAGAAGAATCTTTCCCGTTTTCGTTGTTATGATCACGGGAAACAGAAGACTCTGTTTTTTGTCCTGATTGTTGCAATCCGGCCACCGGAAGCGCAGAAATGGCAATAAAACAAAGTGTAAATATGAAGAGTAATATTTTTTTGATCACAGTCAGGATTCTGTTAAGTGAATCTTAAGATGATAGACTATAGCAATTTAAGCGCTTGCTTTATGGCTTGTTCAATTGTCAATGACGGTGAACCGGCAAAGATCTTCTCTAATGCTTTACTGATAGGTGCCTGTTGAAAACCCAGCATCATCAAAGCCTGAGCAGCCTCTTGTTTTACAGAAGAATACGATTCGGTTCCGGTTGTTTTAGCCTCACCGGCTATCCGGCCAATTTTATCTTTCAGGTCAATGATTACCCGTTGCGCTGTTTTCAGGCCGATGCCTTTAATGCTTTTAATCGCTGTTACATTGTCCTGAGCAATATGCTGCTGAAGTTCAGCGATTGATAGTGAGGATAATATCATTCTTGCAGTATTGGCTCCAATGCCCGATACCGAAATCAATAATAAGAACATTTCGCGCTCTTCTTTGGTGAAAAAGCCAAAAAGTAAGTGAGCATCTTCTCTGATAGCTTCGTAAACGTAGATTTGAGCGCTATCCTTATTTTCAAGGGATGAATAGGTCGTCAGGGAAATATGTGTCAGGTAACCGATACCTCCGGTTTCGACTGTGGCCGAAGTGGGGGTTAGTTCTGTTATTTTCCCCTTAATATAATCAATCATTGAATTTGGTTCTGAAATTTAAGATGTTGTCTCTTTACAACTTGTTAGTTGTAAACGTAAAAAAAATATTTGTAGTACGTAATGTCTACAAAAATAATGGTTTTTTATGATATTCGATCTTAAATAATTGCTTTTTTGTTAAACGGAAAAAACAAATTTAATCCTGATAACTTCTCAGAGGAATGAAACCGGAACCGAATGACGATTCCTGAAAGTATCAGCTTTTTTGCTTTAAGGTTATTAGCTCCGGAATGAAAAGGAACGGAATTGAGAATGAGCTGCGTATGTTGATTTAGTGCGAGAGTCTTGTTACAGCCATTTTTTCCATCTGAAATAGAACAAAATAACGACTACTGTTATGACCATCAGAAAAATACATCCCCAAAAACCATATGTCATTTGAGATCCGGGCAGGTGGGCGAAGTTCATGCCGTAGATACTTGCAATTAAAGTTGGAGGCATGAAGATTACCGTCAGGATGGTAAATATTTTAATGATCTGATTCTGTTGGGTATTGACAAGCCCCATAAAGGTATCCTGCAGGAAATCAAGACGATCAAAATTGAATCGTGTGTATTCAAACAAAGAATTTATGTCTTTGATGATAATGGTTAATTTTGGTTTTAGGTCGGCAGGAAAGATGTTGCTTTTCAGCATGTTGGATACCACTCTTTGTTTATCAATAATGGCCTCACGAATCGACATCGTTTTTTCCTGAAGGTTCTTGATGGCAATCAAAACATCTTCTTCTGCATCCGAGTCTGATTTTAGAGTGTTACTTAAAGCGGTGATTTCCTGAGTGGTGTCCTCTATCATGTCCGCGTCTATTTCAACCCGGGTTTCAAGAATAGCCGCAATAACCTGGTATCCGTTGGTGTAGCTTTTACTATTTGCGAAGAGTTTTTTTACCGTCTCATTGAACGACTTCAGATTAGCACTTCGGACTGATACCAGAATGTTGTTTTTGAGGATAAACGATACTGCCTCCTGCGTGTAGTTGTCCAGCAGGAATTTAGAGTTGGCGACAATAGTGTCGGCGGTCTCGATGTATCGTGAGCTTATCTCGATTTCTTCAATTTCTTCTTCTTCCTGAATATAAATTTTCAGGAAGTCTTCCAGTTGATCTTCAACCTCTTCGGCTACATCATTGAGGTCAATCCAGATGAAATTTGAAAGAGGAATTGTTTTTAGAGTATCAATGTCTTTCGACATTTTGAGTCTTCCGTTTTCATGGTAAAATAATCGAAGTTCTGACATGATAATAAACGGTTGAAGGTGATTTTTTATAGTATTCTGACTCCCGGAATTGTCTTATTGCTTGGTTGATGCAACCCAGTTGGTGAGTTCAACAAAGGACGCTACGTCCAGCTGTTCCGCTCGTTTTTCCAACAAAGGATGCGTTGCCTGCGGATTATTTGTTAAAACTCTGAGTGCATTTCGGAGAGTTTTTCGTCGCTGGTTGAATCCGGCTTTCACCACGGCAATAAAGAGCTTTTCATCGCAGTCGAGCTTTGCTACTTTGTTGCGTTTCAGTCGGATTACCCCTGATTTTACTTTGGGAGGCGGATCGAAGACATGCTCCGATACGGTAAACAGGTATTCTATATCGTAATATGCCTGAAGGAAAACGCTCAATATACCGTAACTCTTGTTGCCCGGAGGCGATGCAAGGCGCTCAGCTACTTCTTTCTGCAACATGCCGGCAATCACCGGTATGCGATCTTTGTATTCAAGTGCCTTGAAAAATATCTGGCTCGAAATGTTGTAGGGAAAATTACCGATGATACAGAATGGTTCCCCACCAAAAAGCGAGTCTATGTCATAATTCAGAAAATCGCCTTCGATTAAAGATAGCTGCGGGAAATGTTCTTGTAAGTAAACAACAGATTCTGAGTCTATTTCAATAGCGGTGAGCTGCATCAGAGGATTCTGAAGCAAAAACTGGGTAAGAACACCGGTACCAGGGCCTATTTCAAGAACATTGGTCGGATTCTCCGGGGATATACTGGAGGCAATGCGTTGGGCAATAGATAAATCCTTAAGGAAGTGTTGGCCCAAATGTTTTTTTGCTTTTACGTAATTCATGAGGAGCTGCTCCGTGTTAATAAATTAGACTAAAACCGGCAGAAAAGCGTATATTTGCACACAGTTTCTGGTATGCAAATTTACCCATAAATGATTAGATAACCTAAAGTTGTGCTAAAAAAGCAAAACGACAATCAAAAGTTTAGAGATGAGGAAAATAGCCATAACGATTCGTAAGTATATCATTCACTTTATTGACTTCTTTTATATAAAACCTATTCGGAGGATAATTCCGGAATCGCTTTTTCGGTATTTTTTTTGCGGCTCGGCTAATATGGTGTTTGACTGGTGTCTCTATTTTGTTCTCTACAATTTTGTTTTTGCAAAAGAGATATTTCATTTGCCCTTTTTAGCAATTTCTCCGCACATCGCAGCATTTGTATTTTCGTTCCCAGTGTCGTTTGTAACGGGCTTTTTGTTAGGAAAATATATTAGTTTTCAGGGTTCTTCCCTGCGTGGTCATACGCAACTGATGCGTTATGGAATGGTGACCGGAAGCAATATTCTGATAAACTATTTTGGCTTGAAGATACTTGTAGAACAAATGGGTATTTTCCCGACTCCGTCTAAGATGATTGTGTCGTTGGTGTGCACTGTTTTCAGTTATGTCATGCAGCGTTATTTTACGTTCTCGAAACGATTGTGATTTCTATTATTGATTGATTACCATGAATATTCCACGTCTGAAAAATTGTGATTCGGGAAATTTTTTCCTGTTAGCCGGCCCTTGCGTTGTAGAGGGAGAAGAGATGGCTTTGTCTATTGCAGAGCGGATTGTGACTATTTGCGACCGACTCAGGATTCCTTACGTTTTTAAAGGGTCTTACAGGAAGGCAAATCGCTCGCGAATTGATTCATTTACAGGAATCGGTGATGAAAAAGCCCTGAAAATACTGCAAAAGGTAGGACGGGAATTCGATATTCCGGTGGTGACCGATATTCATACCGAACAAGAGGCCGTATTGGCTGCCGAATACGCTGATGTGCTTCAAATTCCGGCTTTTCTTTGCAGACAAACAGAGTTGCTGGCAACTGCGGCAAAAACCGGGAAGTGGATCAATATTAAAAAGGGACAGTTTCTTTCTCCTGATGCCATGCAATTTGCAGCCCAAAAGGTGATTGATTCCGGTAATGATCAAGTGATGTTGACGGAAAGGGGAACAACTTTCGGATATCAGGATTTGGTTGTTGATTTTCGTTCAATTCCGGTAATGCAAAAGACCGGTTGTCCTGTAATACTGGATATTACCCATTCGTTACAGCAACCCAATCAGTCGTCCGGAGTTACCGGCGGTCAGCCTGAAATGATTGAAACGATGGCAAAAGCAGGCGTTGCGGTTGGTGTGGATGGTTTGTTTATTGAAACGCATCCCGAACCCTGGAACGCCAAATCGGATGGTGCGAATATGCTACAATTGGATAAGCTGGAAGGTTTGCTTGAAAAACTGGTAGCTATCAGGCAGGTAATCTGATTTTAGTGGATAAATTCGTCGCCGGCAAGCGTCATTATAACACCAATGACCGCGATGATCATGATGATACTGCCGGTGATGATGTTTACCCATCTCAATCCTCTGACGTTGAATTTGTTGCGGAATACATTAACGATGCTGGTAAGGAAGAACCACCAGATGCAGGCTCCGACAAGAATGCTCGAAAATCCGACTACAGCTTGTCCGAATTGAGTGGATGCCGTAATGAAGCTGAAACGGGCATAAAGAGCCATAAATAAGAAAATAATTACGGGGTTGGTTACCGTCAGAGCAAATGAAGTAACGAAATCCTGCATATAGCTCTCTTTGGCTTCCGATGTCTTTGAGAGCTGACGGACAGGATTGCTCCTTGAAAGATAAAATCCGAAGGCGAGCACAAGTATACTCCCTGCAATTTGAATAGCAAATTTGTGTAATTGCAGAAAATCAACCACAAAACTCATCCCATATCCGGTTACAATAGCATAAAGCAAGTCAGAGGCAGTTGCTCCTAAGCCGGTAGCGATGCCATAGTATTTGCCTCGATTTAAGGTGCGTTGAATACATAATACACCTATAGGACCCATAGGCGCAGATACGCAAATACCGATAATTATGCCTTTCCAGATAATATCAAACATCCTGCAAATATCGGTAATTTTTTGCAATTTTCTGTGGGGTGGGCTAAAAACAATCGTTTTATAATTGTAAATTGGTTTAATAAATTTATTGATAAAATGCAATTTTTTCGCTTGTGTTCAGGAGTGTAGAACTTGCAAAATGTTTTAAGTGAGGAGAATTTTTATATGTCAGAGAGTATTGTAAAACTTGAAGGTGTTTCGAAATTGAGTCAGTATGAATCGTTGTTCGCACAATTGAAATCCTTGTTGGGAGGAGAAAAGGATGTGATTGCTAACATGGCTAATGCAGCCGCTGCAATCAAAGAGGTTTTTGGCTTTTTTTGGGTGGGATTTTATATTGTTCGCGAAAATCAGCTCGTACTGGGACCATTTCAGGGGCCAATTGCCTGCACCCGGATAGCTTTCGGAAGGGGCGTTTGCGGTACAGCCTGGAAAGAGGCGAGTACGCTTATCGTGCCGGACGTGGATGCCTTTCCGGGGCATATTGCATGTAGCTCTTTGTCTAAATCGGAAATTGTAGTTCCTCTGATGCATGAGCAAAAGGTGTGGGCAGTGCTCGACGTTGACAGCGATCAGTTGGATACATTTGATGCTGTTGATAGGGAATTTCTTGAAAAAATAGTAGTTCTTATAAATGAGGAGGAGTGATGTGATTGTTTGTTGCATCAGTGTGATCGGTCAATTACAAAAAGTGTGAATTGCTCATGAAAAACTTGCAAAAAAATAACAAAAATAAGCTTCGGATTACTGCAAAGGACTATGTAAAAGCGGTGAAGAAAGCGGATCGGGAGATTGAACTTACGCTGCAAGTTGGTTGGAAGTCAATCCATAAGATTCATAAGAGCAAAAAACTGTATGACCGTAAATCGTACAAGAAGAAGCTTGGTGGAGAGGATTAATTCGTTAAATAAACTAAAAACACTGATATTTAATAGCTTCTCCTTATGAATGTTGATGTTGTTTGTTTCTTGATATATAGTGGTTTATCTATTCAATGTTTGCTTCTTTGATATCTTCGTGTTCGTACACGGTATTGCAGAATAAAAGAAAATAGTATACATTCGCAAATTCAAAATTAACCTGAAACCATGAGTGTCGATAAAAAGATAACAATCAAAGATATTGCGAAAAAGGCCGGGGTATCTGCCGGAACCGTAGACCGTGTTCTTCATAACCGGGGCGAAGTTTCGGAAAAAAGTAAAGAAAAAATAAAGGCTACGCTGAAAGAACTCAATTATGAGCCGAACCTTATTGCCAGTTCTTTGTCGGCAAGGAAAACTTACCGTATTATATCCCTGATCCCTTCTTTTGAGGAAGGTGATTATTGGGAGGCGGTTGACAAAGGAATTGACAGAGCCATCGCCGAGTTTGATAAATTCAATGTAGAGATAGAGAAACGATACTTCAACCAGTTTGAAGCTCAATCGTTTTACGGTGCAATCGATGCTTTGGAACATGAGGATTTTCAGGGACTTCTTCTTTCTCCTATTTTGCGGGATAAAAGTCTGGCATTGTGTGCGACAATGAAAAAAAGAGGCATTCCGGTGGTTTTTGTTGACTCTCAGATCGAGGGTGCCGATTATCTGGCGTATTTCGGGCAGCCTTCTTTTCAAAGTGGCTTTATCGGAGCCAAATTTGTAACCGCTTCGTTGCCACAGGGGAAAAATATTGTATTGTTCCGGACTTTGCGTAAAGGCTTTATCGGAGCAAACCAGACTTTGCAGCGTCAGGAGGGTTTCCTGTCGTACCTGAGTGAGTATCGTCCCGATTGTTCGGTGGTAAACGTGGAACTGCAGGCTGGTAATTTTGAAATGAACGAGTTGCTGATGCGCAGAGCCTTCGATGAACGTAATAATGTCGGAGCTGCTGTGATCTTTAATTCTACAGCTTATAATATTGCAGCTTTTTTGGAACGCGAAAAGATAGAAAATGTGACTCTGCTGGGTTACGATGCACTGAGCAAAAATGTGGCTTATCTGAAGCAGGGCAAAATTGCCATTATCATCGCACAACGTCCCGAAATGCAAACTTATAATGGCATAAAGGCACTGTTCAATAGCATCGTTCTGAAGAAAGAAGTGAAAAAAGTGAATTATATGCCTGTCGATTTGCTGGTGAAAGAAAATGCTGATTATTATACTGATTATAAACCCTTTTGAAAGCCCGATAAACTAAAATTATTATACTATTGTCGATTTGGCAATAAACTTCAAAGAATATACAAATGAAAACTCTAAACAGACAAAATGTTCAGGCTAACACATATCCTGAACGCATTATTCAATTTGGTGAAGGAAATTTCTTGCGCGCTTTCGTAGATTGGATTGTATTCAATATGAATCAGAAAGCCGGATTCAATAGCAGCGTTGTTGTTGTTCAACCTATCGACAAGGGTATGGTGGATATGCTTAACGCTCAGGATGGCCTGTATCACGTTAATCTGCAAGGTTTGGACGAGGGTAAAGAAGTTGACTCTATCCAGTTGATCGATGTGATTTCGCGTGGTTTGAATCCTTACGCTCAGTTTGACGAATACCTGAAACTGGCAGAAAACCCTGAAATGCGTTTTGTTATTTCAAATACTACCGAAGCCGGTATCGCTTTTGATCCTGCCTGCAAACTGGAAGACAAACCGGCAAAATCATATCCCGGTAAATTGACTCAGTTGCTGTACCACCGTTTCAAAACTTTCAATGGTGCAGCTGACAAAGGTTTTCATATCATGCCATGTGAATTGATTTTTCACAATGGTGTTGAACTGAAAAAATGCATCGAACAATATATCGAACTGTGGCAGTTGGGTGCTGAGTTCAAAAACTGGTTCGAAACCGCTTGTGGCGTTTATCCTACATTGGTTGACCGTATCGTACCGGGTTATCCGAAAGATACCATCGATCAGATTCTGGAAAAAGTGCAGGTAGAAGATAAATTGGTTGTGAAGGGTGAAATTTTCCACTTGTGGGTAATCGAAGCTCCTGCATCGCTTGCTGCCGAATTCCCTGCCGATAAAGCCGGTTTGAACGTTTTGTTCGTTCCGAGCGAAAAACCGTACCACGAACGTAAAGTTACTTTATTGAATGGCCCGCACACGGTTCTCTCACCGGTAGGTTATCTGTCGGGTTTGGATACTGTTCGCGAAATTGTTGAAGATGAAGTAACCGGTAAATTCGTTCGTAAGGTGATGTTCGAAGAGTTGCTTTCGACCCTCGATTTGCCTCAGGAAGAACTCGAAGCATTTGCCAATGCCGTTCTCGATCGTTTCCGCAACCCGTTTGTAAAACACTTCGTTACCAGCATCATGCTGAACTCGTTCCCGAAATTCAAAACCCGCGATCTGCCAGGTTTGAAGATTTATCTGGAACGCAAAGGCGTTTTGCCGGAAGGGATTGTCCTTGGTTTGGCAGGTATCATTGCTTATTATAAAGGTGGCAAACGTGGTGACGTGGAAATCGTTCCGAACGATGACGCAGCTATCGTTGACCTGTTGAAAAACCTTTGGGCTACCGGTTCTATTCAGAAAGTAGCTGAAGGTGTTATGGGTGCCGAATTTATCTGGGGTGAAGACCTTAATAAAGTTCCCGGCCTGACCTCTAAAGTAGCACAGTTCCTTGCTTCTATCGAAGAAAAAGGCATGCTGGCTACCGTGAAGACAATTGTAAGATAATATGTGAGACGCAAGAGCCAGGAACCAAGAGTCAAGATAATCTGAAATTATCGGTTTTTAGTCTTGAATCCTGGTTCTTGATTCTATAATCTTAAATTATGACTACTCAATATTTAAAAATAAATCCTGCCGATAATGTAGCGGTGGCAATTGCCGAGCTTCCCGAAGGAGAAACCATTCAGGTGGATGGCCAAACCATTACGGTGAAGCAAACGGTTCCTGCCGGTCACAAAGTAGCTTTGACCTCTTTTGCCGTGAACGACCACGTGGTGAAGTACGGTTTCTCTATCGGTCATGCCATTGTGGCCATCGAAGCTGGCGAATGGGTGAATGAGAAGAAGATCAAGACCAACCTCGAAGGTGTGCTCGACTATGAGTACCAACCGAAACTGGTGCAGTTAGATATTCCGAATCGTAATCTGACTTTTAAGGGCTACAAACGTAAAAACGGCGAAGTGGGTATCCGCAACGAAATTTGGATTATCCCGACCGTGGGTTGCGTTAATGGTATTATCAATCAGTTGGCCGAAGATCTGCGTAGCGAAACCGGCGGCAATGGAGTGGATGCTATTGTGGCATTCCCTCACAACTACGGTTGCTCTCAGCTGGGCGACGACCACGAAAATACCCGCAAAATCCTTCGTGACATGGTGCTCCATCCCAATGCGGGAGGTGTGCTGGTAGTCGGTTTGGGTTGCGAAAACAACCAACCTGCTGCGTTTCGTGAATTTCTGGGCGACTACGATACAGAGCGTGTGTTGTTTATGGAAACCCAGAAAATTGCCGGTGACGAGCTGGAAGAGGGTATGAAACTGTTGCGCCAGCTCTACGACAAAGTGAGCGAAGATGTGCGCGAAGATGTGCCTCTTTCGAGCCTGCGTGTGGGCTTGAAGTGCGGTGGCTCCGACGGTTTCTCCGGTATCACGGCCAACCCGTTGCTGGGTGTATTCTCCGACTTTTTGGTGGCTCAGGGTGGTACTACCGTGCTGACGGAAGTTCCCGAAATGTTTGGCGCCGAAACCATTCTGATGAACCGTTGCGGAACTCCGGAGCTGTTCGACAAAACGGTACATCTGGTAAACGATTTCAAAGAATATTTCATCAAGAATAACCAACCGGTGTACGAAAATCCGTCTCCGGGAAATAAAGCCGGCGGTATCTCCACGTTGGAGGAAAAATCGCTGGGATGTACCCAAAAATGTGGTGCGGCAGTCGTTCATGACGTGTTGAAATACGGCGACCGTATCAAGACCAATGGCTTGAACCTGCTCAGTGCACCGGGCAACGACCTGGTTGCCAGTACGGCTTTGGGTGCTGCCGGATGCCATATGGTGTTGTTTACCACCGGTCGTGGTACACCGTTCGGCAGCTTTGTGCCTACGATGAAAATTTCTACCAATTCAACGTTGGCAGCCAATAAACCTCTCTGGATCGATTTCAATGCAGGGGTATTGCTCGAAGGAGTGTCGATGGACGAACTGAAAGAGCGTTTCATTGAATACATTCTGAAGGTGGCCAATGGCGAGAAGGTAAATACGGAAAAGAAGAACTTCCGCGAGATTTCTATATTCAAAACGGGAGTTACTTTGTAAGTGTTCGTTTGATAAATGATGGGAAAGCGCGACGGGATGTATCCTTAGTCGCGCTTTTTTTGAAAACGCCAGCCTCTACCTCCTGCAATTAAGCTTATCTTTGCATAACATTTCTATTTGGTCAATTTCTTAATCTCTATAAATTATATTTTATGTTCAAGACAAATCAGTATTTCGATGGAGAGGTGGTTTCCATCGCATTGGAGTCGGCCGAGGGGAAGGCTACCGTAGGCGTGATGGCGGCTGGCGAATATGAATTCGGTACGGCAACTATCGAGTTGATGACCGTTATCTCGGGACAGTTGACTGTTCAATTGCCCGGCGAAACCGAGTGGAAAACTTATAAAAAGTTCGAAACTTTCGTGGTTCCAAAGGATGTTAAGTTTAAAGTGAAGGCAACGGAAGATACTCCCTATTTGTGTTTGTATAAATAACCGGCAAACTGCATAAATATTTGAAAATGGGTAAGGCAACCGCGCTTTGCCCATTTTTCTTATTGTATTATAGATAAATATGCAGTTGTGACGATTCGGTCGAAAAGTGCTTTTTTGTTGTTAATCAGCTTGGATTGTCGTAACTTTGCACTCTCTTTTGGAAATAGGAAAATGAGTTTGGATCATTATTGTGTGATCCTTATCTGTCATTTGTCTTTATTCCTTGTTCTTTACTCTTTGTTCTGAAATATATGCCTCAACGTACAGAAATAGCTACTCTTGGAGAGTTCGGATTAATCGATCATCTCACCAAACAGTTTTCAATCACTAATCCTTCGACCGAAAAAGGGGTGGGGGACGATGCCGCCGTGCTGTCGTATCCCGATAAGAAGGTGTTGGTGACTACCGATCTGTTGCTTGAAGGGATTCATTTCGATCTGGTTTACGTCCCCCTGAAACATTTGGGGTACAAAGCTGCCGTGGTCAATTTTTCCGATATTTATGCAATGAACGGAGCTCCGAAGCAACTTACGGTTTCGATGGGGATTTCCAAACGCTTTTCGGTGGAAGATATCGATGATTTTTATGCCGGATTGAAATTAGCCTGCGAACGTTACGGCGTCGATTTGGTGGGAGGCGATACCTCGGCATCGGTAACCGGTCTTTCCATTTCCATTACTTGTGTGGGAGAGGTCGACTCCGATAAAGTTGTTTACAGAAACACGGCCAATGAAAACGATATTATTTGCGTAACCGGCGATCTGGGTGCAGCCTACATGGGCTTGCAACTGCTCGAACGCGAAAAAATAGCTTTTAGTGGTCAGGAAGATTTTCAACCAGACTTCAAGGGAAAAGATTATCTTCTCGAACGTCAGTTGAAACCGGAAGCCCGCAAAGAAATCATTGAAGCTCTTGCTAATAAAAATGTTGTGCCGACTTCGATGATTGATATTTCGGATGGCCTGTCGTCGGACATGTTGCATATCTGTACCCAAAGCAAAAAAGGATGCCGCATTTACGAAGACCGTCTGCCGATCGATTATCAGACAGCCGTGATGGCCGAAGAGCTCAATATGAACCTGACCACCGCTGCCATGAACGGAGGTGAAGATTATGAACTGTTGTTTACCGTTCCGGCATCTCAACATGATGATGTAGTTGCCATCGAAGGGGTAAAAGTAATCGGATATATAGCCAAAGAAGATTTGGGTTGCGCTCTGATAACCCGCGATGGTCAGGAATTTCCCATCAAAGCCCAAGGATGGAATATCAATGATGCAATTTGATATATCTTTAATTGTCTTTGTTCTTTACTCTTTGATCTTTGTTCTAATAAAAAAATATGAAATGAACATGTTGCTTTGCAAAGCCAGCAACAACGAGGGAGCTTTGTAGTAACATGGAATTCCATGTGACCTTTAAAAAACGAATTATATTCACATGAAACCTTTAAACGAACTGAAAATTGGAATTGCTTCCGACCACGCAGGCTTCGAACGCAAAGGCGCTGTTGCCGAATGGTTAGTCGATCAGGTAGCCGAATTGCACGATTTTGGCACCGATTCAACGGCAAGTGCCGACTATGCTGATTATGCTCATCCGCTGGCTCAAGCAGTTGAAAACGGCGAATTCGATCTCGGAATCGCTATCTGCGGAAGCGGTAACGGAATCAATATCACGGTCAATAAACACCAGGGGATTCGTGGTGCACTGTGCTGGAAACCCGAACTGGCAGCGCTTGCCCGTCAACACAACAATGCCAATATTTTGTCTCTTCCTGGTCGTTTCATTACCGACGAAGAAGCTATCGAAATGGTACAAATATTCCTGACCACCGATTTTGAAGGCGGTCGTCATCAGACCCGCATCGACAAAATTCCGTGTTGATTCAAATTTGTGTAGAGACGCATTGCATGCGTCGTTGTATATAATCGTATTTGTGCGTTTCGTCATTTAGAACGCAAGGTTGTGATTCTGATTGGCGTATGAGACGCATGCAATGCGTCTCTACGGGAATTGGACACACGGCCTAAACCAGACGCATGCAATGCGTCTTTACATTGTGTAATTTGTAAATTTTAAACAATGAAACCATTCGACGTATATCCTCTTTTCGATATAGAAATTGTAAAAGGCGAAGGGTGTTACACCTACGATGCGCAGGGTAACAAATACCTCGACCTTTATGGTGGTCATGCCGTCATTTCGATCGGGCATACCCATCCGCATTATGTGAAGCGTGTAACCGACCAGTTGAATAAACTGGGCTTTTATTCCAATTCGGTGCAAAACAGTTTGCAGGTTCACTTGGCTGAAAAGCTGGGTAAGGCATCCGGTTACGAAGATTATGATCTGTTTATGATTAATACCGGTGCCGAAGCCAACGAAAATGCACTGAAACTGGCCTCTTTCTACAATGGAAAGAAGCGAATTGTTTCGTTCGGCAAAAGCTTTCATGGTCGTACCTCGGCGGCCGTTCGTGTAACCGATAATCCTAAAATTGTAGCTCCCGTCAATAGCGGAATGGAGGTGACATTTCTTCCGTTGGACGATATAGATGCTGTAAAAGCAGAATTAGCCAAAGGTGATGTGAGTTCGGTGATTATAGAAGGTATTCAGGGCGTTGGTGGTATTCGTATTCCCGATGATAACTTTTTGAAACAGTTGCGTCAGGTGTGTGACGGAACCGATACAGTGTTGATTCTGGACGAAATTCAGTCGGGTTACGGACGTAGCGGAAAGTTTTTTGCTCACCAGTATGCCGGCATTCGTCCCGATATGATTACGGTGGCAAAAGGTATCGGAAACGGCTTTCCGATCGGCGCGGTGCTGATCGCTCCCAAGTTCAAGGCGGTTCACGGACAGTTGGGAACAACGTTCGGAGGAAATCACCTGGCTTGTGCAGCTGCTTTAGCGGTGCTCGAAGTGATGGGAGTAGAAAAACTGGTTGAAAATGCAGCTGAGGTCGGCGATTTCCTGATGGTTGAACTGAAGAAGATTTCGGGCATTAAAGAGGTACGCGGGCGCGGTTTGATGATCGGTATCGAGTTTGAAGAATCGGCAGCAGCTATCCGTCGCAAACTGTTATTCGAAGAAAAAGTTTTCACCGGAGCCAGCGGAACCAATGTAATACGTCTGTTACCACCACTTTGTTTGACGAAAAATGAGGCCGAAATATTCCTCGAACGCTTTAAAAAAGTATTGAAATAATCCGTTTGCGCGAAAAGATTTAGTAACGAAAATTTCATCCTCTTTTAGTGTGAGGAAAACACGTGCTAAGTTAGTGTAAATGAAAATCTTTTTTGAGCAGGAGTTTGATTTTATTAGCCTGATAATTAGGTAATTAAAAATTAGAGAAATAATTCTTTAATTTAAGAAATAAAAGCATTGTTCGCACGAAAAAAATAACTACCTTTGTGCGACTTTTAATGAACTATTAAAACATTTATAACATGATTAAAGTAGGTATTAACGGCTTTGGCCGCATCGGACGTTTGGTTTTCCGTGCCGCACAAGAAAGAAACGATGTTCAAATCGTTGCAGTAAATGACCCTTTTTTGGATCTTGATTATTTGATTTACATGTTGAACTACGATACAGTTCATGGTAAATTTCAAGGAACAGCTGAAAACAAAGATGGTAAATTGTTTGTTAACGGCAAAGAAGTAGCATTTTTTGCAAACATGAACGCAAGTGAAATTCCTTGGGGTTCTGCAGGTGCTGAATATGTTGTTGAATCAACAGGTGTTTTCACTACAACTGAAAAAGCTTCTGCTCACTTGGTTGGTGGTGCTAAAAAAGTAGTTATTTCTGCTCCTTCTGCTGATGCTCCAATGTTTGTTTGCGGTGTAAACTTAGACAAATACACCAACGACATGAACGTTGTATCTAACGCTTCATGTACAACAAACTGCTTGGCTCCTTTGGCTAAAGTTATCAACGATAAATTCGGTATTGTTGAAGGTTTGATGACAACAGTTCACGCTGCTACAAACACTCAAAAAACCGTTGATGCTCCTTCTAAGAAAGACTGGCGTGGTGGCCGTTCTATCCTCGGCAACATCATTCCTTCTTCTACAGGTGCTGCTAAAGCTGTAGGTAAAGTTATTCCAGAATTGAACGGCAAACTGACAGGTATGGCTTTCCGCGTACCGACAGCTGACGTTTCTGTAGTTGACTTGACTGTTCGCTTGGAAAAAGCTGCTTCTTATGACGAAATCAAAGCTGCTGTTAAAGCTGCTTCTGAAAACGAATTGAAAGGTGTTCTTGGTTATACTGAAGATTCAGTAGTTTCTACTGACTTCGTTCACGAAACTCGTACTTCTGTATTTGATGCAGGTGCAGGTATCGCTTTGAACGGTAACTTCGTTAAGCTGGTTAGCTGGTATGACAACGAATGGGGCTATTCAAACAAAGTTCTTGATTTGATCGCTCACATGGATTCTGTAAAATAATCGGAACCCGATATAAATAGTGAAGCCGCTTCGAAAGAGGCGGCTTCCTCTTTTTTTAGAGAAGAAATTTCTTGACAGGTTTTGAAATAAACCGAAACACACCTACCTCTTTATGATGTCCTTTTTCAGTAGTGCCATCCGTGCAGAAAACTCTTGAAAACAGGGCAATTTTTTATGCAATAATATTCATAAAACCAATAGAATATAGTACCTTTGCATCGCTTTGTCAGTAGTTAATACTGATTCCAAAATAGAGCGTAACATTCAATCTATCAATAACTAAACAAATAAGTATGAGCAACAAACAAAAATTGTTCACCGAGTTTCCTGCTGTTTCAACTCAGGAATGGATGGACAAAGCAATTGCCGACCTTAAAGGGGCCGACTTTGAGAAAAAGCTTGTTTGGCGTACCAATGAAGGATTCAACGTCAAACCTTTTCACCGTGAAGAAGACCTGGCTGGCCTGAAAACTACAGGTTCGGTTCCTGGTCATTTTCCTTATGTGCGTGGTACAAAGGCTGATAACAGCTGGTTGATTCGTCAGGATATTGACGTTTGCAACGACTGTTTGGCTGCCGCAAATGCAAAAGCAGTTGATTTGCTGACTAAAGGTGTTACTTCTCTCGGTTTCGTTATCGATCGTGAAGCTGTATCTGCTGAAAACATCGCAGCTTTGCTGAACGGAATTGATATCGAAAAAGTAGAAGTTAACTTCAAAACATGCGCTACCGTTTCGGTTAAATTGACTGAAATTTTTGTTGCATACGCTCAAAAAGCCGGTGCCGATCCTAAAAAGGTATTCGGTTCTGTAAACTTTGACCTGATTGGCCGTTCGTTGGCTCGTGGCAAAGCAATTGAAAATCTTGTTCAACAATATGTTGACATCATCAACGCATCTCTGGCATTGCCTAAGTTCCGCGTTATTGGTGTAAATCCTTTCTATCTCAACAATGCAGGTTCTTATATCTATCAGGAACTCGGTTATGCATTGGCCTGGGGTAACGACATCATCGCCAAACTGGTTGAAGCCGGTTTGACAGTTGAAGTTATTTCAAAGAAAATCAAATTCAA
Organism: Paludibacter jiangxiensis; assembly: GCF_001618385.1. Lineage (NCBI taxonomy): Bacteria > Pseudomonadati > Bacteroidota > Bacteroidia > Bacteroidales > Paludibacteraceae > Paludibacter > Paludibacter jiangxiensis. The sequence continues at coordinate 250,421 of NZ_BDCR01000002.1, forward strand.
CTTCGGCGTATCTTCCAACTACTTCATGGAAATCGCTAAATTCCGCGCAGCTCGTTTCTTGTGGTCGAACATCGTATTTGCTTACGGTGAAAAATGTCCGCGTACCTGCTCCAACAACCAACCCGATGGTTTGGAACGTTGTGGTGGCAAAATGCGCATCCACGCTCAAACATCGGAATGGAATATGACCATTTTCGATGCTCACGTAAACTTGCTCCGTACTCAGACAGAATCTATGTCGGCTATTTTGGCTGGTGTTGATTCTCTCACTGTATTGCCTTTCGATGCAGCTTACAAAGAATCGGATGACTTCTCGGAACGTATTGCACGTAACCAACAGTTGTTGCTGAAGGAAGAAAGTCACTTCGATAAAATTGTTGACCCTGCTGCAGGTTCATACTACCTCGAAAACCTTACCGAATCCATTGCCAATCAGGCTTGGAAACTCTTCCTCGAAGTAGAAGAAAAAGGTGGTTTCATTGCAGAAGTAGAAGCCGGAAACATTCAGACAGTTATCAATACAACCAACGAAGCTCGCCGCAAAGCAGTTTCAAGCCGTCGCGAAGTATTGCTGGGTTCTAACCAATATCCTAACTTCAACGAAGTGGCTGCTGCTAAGATTGAAACAGAAGCTGCATGTGATTGTGCAAAACATGACGAAGTTCCTGCTCTCAACTTCAGCCGTGGTGCCAGCGATTTCGAAGCGCTTCGTTTGGCTACCGAAAAATCGGGTAAACGTCCAAAAGTATTCATGTTGACTATCGGTAACCTGGCAATGCGTCTGGCTCGTGCTCAGTTCTCAAGTAACTTCTTTGCTTGCGCCGGTTACGAAATCATCGATAACCTTGGCTTCGAAACAGTAGAAGAAGGTGTTGCTGCCGCTGAAAAAGCCGGTGCCGATATCATCGTTATCTGTTCAAGCGACGACGAATATGCAGAACTCGCTCCTGCAGCATTCAAAGCCATTGCAGGCAAAAAACTCTTCGTGGTAGCAGGTGCTCCTGCTTGTACCGACGATCTGAAAGCTGTTGGTATTGAATATTTCGTCAATGTTAAATCGAACGTTCTTGAGACATTAAAAGGATTCAACGCGAAATTATTATAAACACAAAGACTCGAAGCCACAAAGACAATATGAATAAAGCTGAGATAGAGACCATCGGTTCTAAAATTGTGGATGCTGCTTATTGTGTGCACAAAGAATTGGGACCTGGCTTGCTGGAGTCAGTTTATGAGTGTTGTCTTATTGAAGAATTAAAGAAACGAAATCTGACGGTTTGTAGTCAGATGAAATTGCCGGTCTTTTATAAAGGAAAACAATTAGAGAAAGAATTTATTATCGATATTCTTGTCGAAAATGAAATAATAGTAGAACTAAAAGCAGTGGAAGTGTTACTCCCTGTGCATGAAGTCCAATTGTTGACCTATATGAAACTGGCAGATAAAAAACTCGGATACTTAATAAACTTCAATGTACCAATGATCAAAGACGGTATTAAAAGAAAAATCAATGGATATTTTTAATTAGTGTCTTTGTGTCTTCGTGTTGAAAATTAAAAAGATATGAAACCAGATTTCAAAAGTTTATCTTTCGTCGGAGAAGCAAAATCCGATGCCCCCGTTGCAGGTTCGCAATGGCTTACCCCGGAACAGATTCCGGTAAAACCGATTTATACAAAAGAAGATTTGGAAGGTTTGGAACACTTGCACTATGCTGCCGGTGTGGCTCCGTTCCTTCGTGGTCCGTACAGCGTAATGTATACCCTGCGTCCCTGGACAATCCGTCAGTATGCAGGTTTTTCTACTGCTGAAGAATCGAACGCTTTCTACCGTCGTAACCTTGCTTCGGGTCAGAAAGGTCTTTCTGTAGCATTCGACTTAGCTACACACCGTGGCTACGACCCCGATCACGAACGTGTGGTTGGTGACGTTGGTAAAGCCGGTGTGTCTATCTGCTCTGTTGAAGACATGAAAGTATTGTTCGACGGAATTCCTTTGAACAAAATGTCCGTGTCAATGACCATGAACGGTGCCGTATTGCCTATCCTTGCATTCTATATCAATGCAGGTTTGGAACAGGGCGCTAAACTGGAAGAGATGGCCGGTACCATCCAGAACGATATTTTGAAAGAATTTATGGTGCGTAATACCTATATCTACCCACCGAAATTCTCGATGAAGATTATCGCCGACATCTTCGAATATACTTCAAAGAATATGCCGAAGTTCAACTCTATCTCTATCTCGGGTTACCACATGCAGGAAGCAGGTGCTACCGCTGATATCGAGTTGGCTTACACCCTGGCCGATGGTCTCGAATACCTCCGCGCCGGTGTTAATGCAGGCATGGACATCGACTCTTTCGCACCGCGTTTGTCGTTCTTCTGGGCAATCGGTATGAACCACTTTATGGAAATTGCCAAAATGCGTGCTGCACGTATGTTGTGGGCGAAGATCGTAAAACAGTTCAACCCGAAAAACCCGAAATCGTTGGCATTGCGTACTCACTCGCAAACATCCGGTTGGTCGTTGACCGAACAGGATCCGTTCAACAACGTAGGTCGTACCGCAATCGAAGCTATGGCTGCTGCGCTGGGTCACACTCAGTCGTTGCACACCAACGCTTTGGACGAAGCTATCGCGTTGCCTACAGACTTCTCGGCCCGTATTGCACGTAACACTCAGATCTATATTCAGGAAGAAACCAGCATCTGTAAACAAATCGACCCGTGGGCAGGTTCTTACTACGTAGAAGCGTTGACCAACGATTTGGCTCAGAAAGCATGGGATCGTATCCAGGAAATTGAAAAACTGGGTGGTATGGCTGCTGCTATCGAAACCGGTGTGCCTAAAATGCGTATCGAAGAAGCTGCTGCACGTACACAAGCTCGTATCGACTCGGGCAACCAGATTATCGTGGGTGTTAACCGCTTCCGTCTCGAAAAAGAAGCTCCTATCGATATCCTCGAAGTGGACAACTCGGCAGTACGTATTCAACAGATTGCCCGTTTGAAAGAACTTCGCGCTAACCGTAACGAAGCCGATGTACAGAAAGCACTCGAAGCAATTACCAAATGTGTTGAAACAGGTGAAGGTAACCTGCTTGAACTGGCCGTAGAAGCCGCTCGCGTTCGCGCATCGCTGGGTGAAATTTCGTATGCTTGTGAAAAAATTGTAGGACGTTATAAAGCTGTAATCAGAACAATTTCAGGCGTGTACTCATCAGAAACAAAGAAGGACGCAGATTTCGTGCGTGCTTGCGAATTGACCGAAAAATTCGCCAAAAAAGAAGGCCGTCAACCGCGTATCATGATCGCTAAAATGGGTCAGGATGGTCACGACCGTGGCGCTAAAGTAGTTGCTACCGGTTATGCCGACTGCGGTTTCGACGTGGATATGGGGCCGTTGTTCCAGACACCGGCCGAAGCTGCCAAAGATGCCGTTGAAAACGACGTGCATGTATTGGGTGTTTCGTCACTGGCTGCAGGACACAAAACTCTTGTTCCTCAGGTAATCGAAGAACTGAAGAAACTGGGTCGCGAAGATATCATCGTCATTGCCGGTGGTGTAATTCCTGCTCAGGACTACGACTATCTCTACAAAGCAGGTGTTGCCGCCATCTTTGGCCCCGGTACCTCCGTAGCGAAAGCTGCCGTACAGATCCTCGAAATTCTGTTGGAAGAATAAGAAGCCCCCTATATCCTCCTCAAGGAGGACTTAAAACCACAAAACCGGACTTGTCTGAAAATGACAGGTTCGGTTTTTTTTGTTGTTGTCTCTCTCGATGAAATATTGTGATATTGATAATTTAGTTTATATTTGTGAATTAATATATAAAACATTCTTAATAGAGCCTGTGTGCAGATTGTGGTAAGCAAATAAGAATGAAAGTGATATGAATATAAATTGTTTTAATCTTTAATCAGTAATCTAAAATCGTTATGGAAAACATGGACAGTTTCGGAAAGCAAATTGCTTTAAGTCATGAGGTGAAAGAATATCTTATCGTGTCTTCAAAATGGGGTAAATTTTTAGCCATTGTAGGCTATGTGGGAATAGGCTTGATGGCTCTTTTTGCCCTCTCTTTAATGGCTGGATTTTCAGCATTTAGTGCGTATATGCATTTGCCTTCAGCATCCATGGGTGCTGTGGTAGGCTTTGTGTATCTTGCAATAGCAGCGGTTTATTTCTTCCCGACTACCTATTTGTACCGCTTTTCTGCGGGAATCAAAAAGGGCATTGAACAAGAAGATGAATATTCTGTTACGGATGGATTCCGCAATCAAAAGAAACTATTCAAATTTATGGGGATTTTCACAGTTGTGATTCTGTCGATCTATGCGGTTATTCTGGTTATTGCTATTCCGGCTGTTCTTGTGTTGAATGCCGCCGCGTAATAAGCAATAATCTTTTAAAGACTTGAGGGTGTGACTTCAAGTAACGCCCTCAGCTCTGTAAAGTTGTAACAATATTTGTAAATACTGCTTTTGTAAATAGAATTTACGAAAGTTGGTTGAGTAAATTAGACGTTAAGAGTTATACAAAAGAAAGTCATAATTGACCATGAGTGAAAATTTCAGAAATAGAACTATTTCAAGTATTCTGGATTTGACAAAAGGAAAAGAAATCACATCTGATGATTTCTTCAAAAAAGAGATAGATGAAATTTTTCAGCTTCGTTATGACTTTGAAACTGCAATAAGAGAAAAAAATCCGAGATTCGTCTGCTATTATTGTAAACAAGCAGTAAAGATTAGAGGACAACGAGATTCAAAAGTAATTATGCACTTTGCACATCTTCGAGATAGTAATGAATGTCCAATAAAGACTGGAAATACATATACAAAAGAAGAAATTCAAAGAATCAAGTATAATGGAGCTAAAGAAAGTGAGCTTCATTATACTTTAAAAATAGGACTTGCAGACTTTCTTAAGAAAAATCAAGAACATAGAAAAGGGATTGAAGAAGTTAATATTGAAAAAGTAATAAAAGATCAAGCAATTCCAAAGATTTGGAAGAAACCTGATGTTTCTTCGGTTTATAATGGAAAATCAGTTGTGTTTGAATTGCAACTTTCAACAACATTTTTAAGTGTAATTAATTCAAGACAAGAATTTTATAGGGGTAATAAAACCTATATATTATGGGTCTTTAGCTCCTTTGATACTGACGATGATAAACGGAAATTCACTCAAAGTGATATTTTTTATAATAATAATTTTAATGGTTTTGAATTCAATCAAGAAGCAATTGAATTATCTGAAAAAGAAAATGACTTAGTTTTAAAGTGTTATTATAAAAGGCTTTATATTAAAGATTTGTCAATAATTAATGAATGGGATGAATGTATGGTTAAGCTTCAAGATTTGACTTTTGACAATGAAAATTATTCCGTTTATTATTACAATTACTCAGCTGAACAAGAACGTTTAGAGGAAGAACTTAAAACAATAAAAATTTTAGAATATTCGCCGTTAATCAACCTTGTGAAGAAAGAGAATTCTAACTATGAGATAATCAATTTGATTCTTGGTGGTTATAAGGTAAAAAAGCCAGAAAAGAAATACATTTTAAGTCTGTACAATGATGAAATTGCAAATGTTAAAGTAATAGATCAAGATAGTTGGCAAGTAAATATCATATGGGTTACAATACTTTTGAAAATACAGAATGTTGAAATAATAAAACGATTGGCTGACAGTCACCATCTTAGTCGAATTATTTTTGATATTTTAAGTTTGAAACTCAATAAAATTCTTGGATACGCTTTTGATAACCATAGACAAATTGCAAATATTGTTTTGCAAAGTCGAACAGAATACCTTGATGTATTTTTAAAAGCAGTAAATGAGTATAGACCTGGATTGTTTAAAATAGAGGATAAAAAAGGGAAATTGGTAAGGACTTTAAAGAAACTCATGACAGATAAACCCGATCAAAAAATAGAGAATTATGATATTTTAAAGATTATGTTTCCTGAGCTGTTTTAAAATGATGATACTGAGTAAAGTACAGTAAATGCCCCTGCTTCCATTCGAATCTTTCACGTGGGCAAACCACCCGGTGAAGCAAAACGAAATAATAATAGCTGGCTGGAGAAGTCAGAAAGGCAAAGACATGGACACACGATACATTAGCTGCGCTGATCTTCAATTCGTTCGGCAGCAAGAGAGTAAAAACTAAATATTACAGTCATGAAAAATAAGACTAAACTTTTATTTATTCTTTTGGGATTGTTGATCGTTATACAAAGTTGCCAAAAAGACACATCAATGAATCAAACCAATACAGTTCAAGTCTCAATTTCTAAAAATCAAACATATAATTATGATTTGGGTAGTTTTGGAGACGAGGAAGGTGCAAGCATTTCAAAACAAGCATTACATTATTTGATATGCAAAACGGATAGAGAAGTATCTTCTGGTAAAATACAGTTTACATACGTGCCGGAGAAAGATTATATAGGCGCTGACGAAGTGATAATTAATACGTCAAGAGGTTCTGACGGTGCGAGTTCTGGCAAATACTTTTCGACAATTATCTTTAAAATTAATATCACAAACTAAACATACCTGATTTTCCGGATATGCAATCACGTATGGTTTAATACCTTCATTGGAACATCGCGTGCGGTAGCGAAGGACTTGCTTTATTGCCGATAACTCTCCTTTTTTCTCCAAATTTCCCGAAAAGTTATGACTTTTCAGGAATCAAATCCTCAAAAGTGAACTTCCTGATAAATTGTGAATGCAAAAGCGCTATTTTTGTATTCGCAATTTTTAGCTTATGTCACATCAAAACGCATCTGTAAAATCCATCATTTTTGCACTGTCTGCCAATTTCGGCATTGCAGTTACCAAAACCGTAGCGGCAGTTATCACAGGCTCCGGCTCAATGCTTGCCGAGTCCATCCACTCTTTTGCTGACTGCGGAAACCAGTTGTTGCTTTTTCTCGGCTTAAAGACCTCAAAGAAGCAGCCGAATGATGAACATCCGCTGGGTTACGGCATGTCAATCTATTTCTGGTCGTTTATCGTGGCGCTGATGCTTTTCAGTATGGGAGGTTTGTTCTCCATTTACGAGGGTATTCACAAGCTGCATACGAATGAACCGGTCAGTAATCCGCTGGTGGCAATCATCGTGTTGTCGCTCAGTATGTTGCTCGAAGGTGCTTCGCTGTTGGGATGCCTGAAGCAAATCAAACCGATCCGAGGAGAACAAAGCGTATGGAACTGGGTCAAAAATACCCGCCAGAGCGAACTGGTGGTCGTGTTGGGTGAAGATGTTGCGGCATTGCTGGGGCTTGCTTTTGCACTGGTTTTTATCGTTTTATCGGCTGTGACCGGTAATCCGGTATACGACTCCATAGGAAGTATTGGTATTGGGACCCTGTTGGTTGTCGTATCTTTATTTATTGCAACTAAGGTAAAAGGGTTGCTGATAGGGCAGAGTTCGGATGTAACGGTAAGGCAGGATATGAAAGCCTTTCTGGAAGCTCGACCGGAAGTCGATCTGGTTTTTAATCTCATTACCATACAGTTGGGCAGTAGAATAATGGTGGCCGTAAAGGCTAAAATGGTGGAAGTCGCCACTCCCGGGCAGATGATACAAAATATCAACACCTGCGAAAAAGCGCTGAGAGAAACATTCCCCAACATACAATGGATATTTTTTGAGCCTGACGTCGAGGATCAAAATGACTGATAAAATAAAGAAGATGGTACTTGTCGCGTAACGTACCGAAATTGGCTATAGTCACAATATTATAGCCATAATGATTAGTTTCAGAGCGACATCACGCCGCCCTGAAATCTTGATGTAAAATGTTTAAGCAAAGAATGGGGTATGCCCCTGTTTGGTGTTTGAGTTTTCATGGCTGTGAGCATTGGATGCTTAATAAGATGAAACCATCATCTTTTTCAAGACGGTATCTCCGTCTATTGAACTTCCGTTTTTTTCATTTAAGACACGTCGGATATTGGCCATCGCAACTTCACGTTGGTGTATCAATACCGGATTATCAGCGGAGATAGCATATTCATGCATCTCTTCCTCTCTTGCTGCATGGCCTTGTGTCAGTACATGTTCTGTTTGATGGGTCGCTTTTTGCATCGGTTTTCCGGGGACCATTACGTATTGAATTTGCTTCACGGGACGGTCGATATATTGCACTGTTCTTATCGAATCGCGTACTACTTTTGTGGGGATTACGGAGGAGAGATTGATGTTCAGTCCGATAAAGAAAAGGATTGCGGCGGCGGCAGCAGTCTGGTACAGTGGAATTGGCAGTCGCAGCAATGACGTGCGGTGTGTTTTTGCCTTGAGTGCGTCGTCAAGCCTTGATTTCAGACCGGAAGAAGGTTCTATTTCATCAATGCCACGGGATGGTGCCATGGTGTACAAATCGTGCATGGCCTTGTATTCTTCCTCGGTTAAGGACTTTCTTACCATATCTTTTTCGTACACATTCAATCCGTCAAAATCCTTTGTTCGGAGTAACAATTCCAGTTTGTCAAATTCCGTGTTCATATGTTGGGTTAGTTTAGTTCGGGTTTGTAGATTGCCAGTTTTTTTGCCAGTTGCCGGGTGAGATAAAAAAGCCTCGATTTGACAGTTCCTTCGGGACAATCAAGAATGCCGGCTATTTGTTTTACACTCATCTCTTCTGTAAATCGCATATTGAAAAGTAGTTCCGATTCCGGATCAAGTTGGTTAAGTTCTGCTTGTAACCGGTTGTTGAATAGTTGCCTGTCGATAGTATCGGCCTCCTGCTTTGTCTCTGCCGGGTTGTATTGGTATTGTTGTTCGAATTCCTGTCGTGCTGATCGGTTTCGGTATTCGTTTTTAATCATGTTTCCGGCCAAAGTGTAAAACCACGTACTGAAAGTTCGTGTGCAATCAAAACTTTCCGGATGTTCGATGATTTTCAGAAAGAGATCGTGCAGCATATCTTCCGCTTTTTCCCGGTCATTGTTGGTCATGCGAAAAAAGAAATTGAGCAACGGTTTGGAATATCGGCAATATAATTCATCAAATGCCGACTGCCCACCCCGGGTGAGCAGCGACATAAGTTCTTCGTCGGTTTTTTTGCTGAAGTTCTGATGAAATAGTGCCATCCTTATTTTTCAAAATATTTCATCAAGTCTGATACCCCGGCTTTCAGAGTAACTGTTTCGGCCAGGGATTTCAATTTTTCCGCTTTTTGTAGTTCTCCGCTTTGCAGATAATGTTCATACAGTTTCAGAAAGACGGGAATATAACCGACACTTATTTGATCTCCAGCCGTTTGTGCGTAGTGATTGCAAAAGTTCTGCTTCATGAAATCGAGCAAATACTTATTTTCTACATTGTTACGTAAAACGGCCAGGTTGTCAAATGATTTTTCACTGTATTTATAAGACAATCCTATCAAATAAAATTTGTCTGAGTATGCTTTGTAAAAATCAGAAGGTGCAAAAGAAGAGATGTAGATTGGCCTGTTGTGGACATTTTCAATCAGGTGTTTGACAATATTTTCCGATTGTCTCTCCGAGCCATCTTTAAAGGTGAGTGGCGGTATCCCGTTTTCTTTGAATACCCATTCCCGATAAGAGTCGTTTATGCTTAACGAGACATTCAATACCAGCACGTCAGGTCTCACCTTCTTTGCATTTTGCAGCACCCAGGCAGGATACGTATCATTATCTCCATTGACCAGTAAAATGGCATTCGGATCCAGAGATATTAAGTTGTTGTAGGCGGTTATTAAAAGTTCTTGCGGCATTTCGTTGCTGTCGAACCATTTTTGACAGGTTAATTGTAAATCAGCTTTATCATTTCTGAATATATCCCGGTTTACCAACCAGGGAAATAACAAGTTGTCATAAGGTTTGAGTGCCTGAGCTTTCGCAATGTATTCATCCCCTTCTGCAGCTCCTCCTTTATCATCATTTATTTTAAGAAAATAGAGTTCAAAACTATTAGGGATGGCTTTTTCTGCCAGTTTGATGATGTCCGATTGGTCTAAAAAGTAGGTTCCCTTTTTATTTTCCCATTCTTTATGGTCGCAAAATATTTCAGCCATTCGGTTCGCTTTGAACCAATATACCCAGGCTATTTTGTCTTTTGTCCCTCTGTCGATTTCGTGTTTCCATGCTTTTGCTTGTTGTTCGTACCAACCGAAATCATGAATCTGGCGTATAATGGAGTATACAGGTTCCGGCTTTTGTGACCAACAATACGTTGTATACATACTCAAAATAAGTACTGCGATAATTTTACGGGCTGTCTTCATGCGTTGAAAATTTTAGTGGTTTTGATATGTTATACACGCAAAGGTCAGAAACGTTCAAAATTATGCAATCATTTCAATAAAATTCATGATTGAAAGCATAAAAGCAGTAATTTTGTGTTGATAAAACAGATAAACTAAAATACAGATGGATACTAAAATACATAAGATGGTACTTGCCGCGCAACGTACCGAAATCACAGAATATTATATTTATCACAAACTGGCAGAGCAGACGAAAGATACCAACAATGCCGCAGTATTACGTCGTATCGGTGACCAGGAAAAGGGGCATTATAATTTCTGGAAAACAAAAACCGGGGTGGATGTGGCTCCCGACAGAAGAAGAGTTTGGCGCACGGTTTTCATGGCTAAACTTCTCGGACTCTCTTTTGTGTTGAAACAGATGGAGAAACGGGAAGGAACCGGGTCTCGACTGTATGATTCTCTTTCGGATCATTTTCCCGAAACCAAACGTTTTTCGGAAGAAGAGCTGGAACATGAAAAAACAGTGCTCAATATGCTGGACGAAGAGCGACTTCAGTATGTCGGTTCGGTTGTGTTGGGTTTGAATGATGCGTTGGTGGAGCTTACCGGTTCGCTGGCAGGTTTCACGCTGGCACTGGGCGATACGAGGGTGATTACGCTTGCCGGGCTGGTTACCGGAATCTCGGCCGCTTTGTCAATGGCTTCGTCCGATTATCTTTCGTCGAAAGCCGAAGGGGATGCACGCGCTAAAAAATCAGCTGTTTATACCGGAGTGGCTTATCTTTTTACCGTGATATTCCTGATACTTCCTTTCTTGTTGCTTACCAGTAAGTTGATGGCGCTGGCTATTACTCTGGCTATTGCCGTACTGATTATTTATGCGTTCAATTATTACATTTCGATGGCAAAAGACCTGAATTTCAGGGCACGTTTCTGGGAAATGACGCTGATTAGTTTAGGTGTGGCCGGTTTCTCGTTTTTAGTCGGGTGGGGGCTGAAAGCTATTCTGGGAGTGAATATTTGATAGTTACGAGATATTTAGCAATGAAAAGCGGACTTCGGTTCGCTTTTTTTGTTGATTATTAAGAACCCGAAAATATGGTAGGTATAGAGAAAAAGGAGGATGGAACTCCCTTTAGTTCGATACGAAATTATGTTGCATAACATATAAATGAACGTGCGGGCATAAAAAATAAGTGTTATTTTTACACCCATTAATAAGAATGCGCTTTGTTGTGATTGCTTATTATGGCCTTGTGAAATAAATACCTTGGAAACAATTGAATACGTTGTGCGTGGACTGTTTTTAACGATTCTGTTTCGGGTATTGGTCTTGCAAAATGAGATGCCAACCTTAAAGAAAGCTTGTAAATAGTGCATCCAAGAACTAATGACTGATAAATAAAAGAAGCAGAATAAATCCTCTTAATTAAAAATAGTCTAATAAAAATTATGAACTGGAATTCACATGAATTTATTTGGCTCGACTGGGTGATTATCGCGGTCGGGATTTTGGCTGTAACTTGGGCTGTATGGCGCTCGATACAGAAGGACAAACGTTTACAAAAAGGTGCCGATAGTGAAAACTACCTTTTTGGTAAAGGCGAGCCCTGGTATATTATTGGTGCTGCTATCTTTGCTGCAAATATTGGTTCGGAACACCTTGTAGGTCTGGCCGGAACAGGAGCAAAAAATGGTGTTGGTATGGCACACTGGGAGATGCAGGGCTGGATGATCCTCATTCTGGGTTGGCTCTTCGTTCCGTTCTACCAACTTATGAATAATAAGCTGGGTAAAATCATCACGATGCCTGACTTCCTCAAGAACCGTTACACCCCCCGTACAGGTTCGTGGTTGTCTATCATCACTTTGATAGCATACGTGCTGACCAAAGTGAGTGTGACTGCATTTACCGGTGGTATCTTCATGGAGAGTCTTCTAGGTCTTCCTTTCTGGTACGGCGCTATCGGTCTGATCGTTTTGACAGGTATCTTTACCATCTTTGGTGGTATGAAAGGCGTGATGACACTGTCTGCTATTCAAACTCCTATCCTTATTATAGGTTCGTTCCTCGTACTATTTCTTGGTTTGGCTGCCCTCGGTCACGGTTGTATCGCTGATGGTTGGACAGCAATGATCGACCACGCAAGAAGCATGGGTCTTGGAGCTGATGGCCATGCTTACGGTACAAATCACATGTTCCACTTCGAAACAGGCGACCCGATGTATGATGAATATCCCGGATTTTGGGTGTTTATCGGTGCTTCCATTATCGGTTTGTGGTATTGGGCTACCGACCAGCACATTGTTCAACGTGTGCTCGGACAACAAAAAGGTGAATCAAGCGATGTTGTGATGAAGCGTGCGCGCAGAGGTACTATTGCTGCCGGTTATTTCAAATTGTTACCGGTATTCATGTTCCTTATCCCCGGTATGGTTGCCGCTGCATTGGCAGCTCGTCCTGAGAGCGGCTTTACCTTGGACAATCCCGATACCGCTTTCGGATCGATGGTTAAATTTGTATTGCCTGCCGGTGTGAAAGGTATTGTTACTATTGGTTTTATCTCCGCTCTTGTAGCTTCGTTGGCTGCGTTCTTCAACTCCTGCGCCACCTTGTTTACCGAAGACTTCTACAAACCAATGTTCAAAAACAGAAGCGAAGCTACTTACGTTTTGGTAGGTCGTATGGCTACAATTGTTGTAGTTATACTGGGTATTATCTGGATACCGGTTATGATGAGTCTCGGTAGCCTTTATTCTTACCTGCAAGGTATTCAGTCGTTGCTGGCTCCTGCCATGGTGGCTGTGTTCCTGATGGGTATATTCTCCAAGAAAATAACACCGAAAGCAGGTGAAGCAGGTTTGATCGCCGGTTTCCTTATCGGTATGGCACGCTTGTTGACCAATATCTTTACAAATACAGGAAAAGATGTAATGACCGGTTGGTTCTGGAATTCAACTCATTGGTTCTGGCATACAAACTGGCTTATCTTTGAAATCTGGTTGCTGGTATTCATTATGATGTTTATGGTTGTGGTTTCTTTCTTTACCAAAAAACCGACCGCTAAACAGATTGAATTCATTACGTTTAACGACGATTACAAGACTCTTATCAAACAAAGCTGGAATAAGTGGGATGTTATTGCCTCAATCGGGGTAATTGCTTTCTGTGCTGCATTTTACCTGTACTTCTGGTAATTAAAAACGATGATTTTATCCCTTCTTTCAGGTTTGGGAGAAGGGATAAATTTTTGTCGTCTATTTAGAAATTAAAATATAGAATAGTGTCTGAAAAGAACGGAATAGTAAATCTCTACGAACAAAACGACCGCTTTTATGTGGCTGTGGACTGTATCATTTTCGGGTTCCATCAGGGAACGTTGAAACTGCTGCTGATCAAACGTAAATTTGATCCCTGCAAGGGAGAGTGGTCGCTGATGGGAGGTTTCTTAAACAAAGACGAAAGTATTGATGCTGCTGCCGAACGAGTGCTACAGGATTTGACGGGTCTGGAAAATGTTTACATGGAACAGATCGGCATATTCGGCGAACTGGATCGTGATCCGGGAGAACGGGTGCTTTCTGCTGCTTATTACGCGTTGATTAATATCGACGATTACGATAAAGAGTTGGCTGCTAGTCACAACGCCGTTTGGGTGCCGATTACCGAAATTCCAGATCTGATTTTTGACCATAACAAAATGGTGCGTATTGCACAGAAACAGTTGAAACGAAAAGCAGCAGTAGAACCGATTGGCTTTAACCTGTTGCCTGAATTGTTTACGTTGCCACAGTTGCAGTCGCTCTACGAAGCAATCTTTGGAGATACGCTCGATAAACGTAATTTCCGTAAGAAGCTGCTTGCAATGGATGTCTTTGAAAAGACGGAAGAAAAAGACAAAAGTAACTCTAAAAGAGGAGCATACTATTATCGTTTTGATTACGATAAGTATACCGAACTGGTGCAAAGCGGGCTCCGGTTTGCATTGTAGTCTGTTAGAACAAAGATCGAAGACTTTGGTCTTTGACAAAAACGGTTTTGAAATTTGAATTTATTGTTTGAAAACCAGAATAAAGAGTAGGGGAAGCTGGGAAAAGTCCTTGTTCTTTGCTCTTTGTTCTTTACTCTGAAAAATATGACCAGAAAAGAACTGAAAGAAGTGGTATGGCAAACAAACCTCGACCTTGTAAAACATGGTTTGGTGATTTTTACCTGGGGTAATGTTAGTGCCATTGACCGTAACGAAGGTATCGTGGCAATTAAACCTTCGGGTATCTCTTATGATGATATGAAACCTGAAGATATGGTGCTGCTCGATATCGAAGGTAATGTGGTGGAAGGAAAATGGAAACCATCTTCCGATACTCCTACTCACCTTGCACTCTATCGTGCGTTTGAAGGCATCGGTGGAGTAGTACATACACACTCAACATTTGCAACATCGTGGGCTCAGGCCGGATGCGATATTCCCAACATCGGTACAACACATGCCGACTATTTCAGTCAGGCAATTCCCTGTACCCGTGCAATGACGGAAGCCGAAGTGAAAGGCGAATATGAACTGGAGACCGGAAATGTCATCATCGAACGTTTTCAGGGCATCAATCCGGTGCATGTGCCGGGCGTGCTGGTGAAGAACCATGGCCCATTCTCGTGGGGCAAAGATGCTCACGATGCAGTGCACAACGCCGTTGTGATGGAACAAGTGGCTAAAATGGCATTTGTGGCTTACAGCGTTAACCCGCAATTGCAGATGAATCCTTTGCTTGTAGAAAAACATTTTATGCGTAAACACGGACCGAATGCCTATTACGGGCAATAGAAGCCCCCTCAATCCCCCACAAGGGTACTTATAATCAGATTAACAGATAATTAACTATAACAAAATCCTCCAAACCCAGATTTACCCCCTCTTGAGGAGGGGGATGGGGGGGAGGCTTATTAATTAAACATTATGATTTACAATGATTTAGAAGTTTGGTTCGTTACCGGCGCACAGCTTTTATACGGTGGCGATGCAGTAGTGGCAGTTGATGCACACTCTAACGAAATGGTGAAAGGTTTGAACGAATCGGGTAACCTGCCAATTAAAGTGGTTTATAAAGGAACCGCTAACTCTTCTGCCGAAATCTCGGAAATCATGCGTGCTGCCAATGGCGATACAAAGTGCGTTGGTATGATTACATGGATGCACACTTTCTCTCCAGCCAAAATGTGGATTCACGGTTTGATGGACTTCAAAAAACCGTTGCTTCACCTGCATACACAATACAACGATAAAATTCCATGGAACGAAATCGACATGGACTTTATGAACCTCAATCAGTCGGCTCACGGCGACCGCGAATTCGGTCACATCACCAGCCGCCTGCGCAAACCCCGCAAAGTGGTTGTTGGTTACTGGAAAGACGCTGCTACTCAGTCTAAAATTGCAGGCTGGATGCGTGTTTGTGCCGGTTGGGCCGATTCACAGGATATGTTGATTATCCGTTTTGGCGACAACATGAACAACGTGGCTGTAACCGATGGTGATAAAGTGGAAGCTGAAATCCGTTTGGGTTACCACGTGGACAATGCTCCGATTGCAACATTGGTGCCTTACGTTAATGCTGTAACCGAAGCAGAAATCGATGCTTTGGTTGACGAATACGAAAAAATATACGACTTTGCAGCTGACAGCAAGAAAGGTGCAGAAAAACATCAGTTCGTTCGCGATGCTGCTGCTCAGGAAATTGGTCTCCGTCGTTTTCTTCAGGATAAAGGTGCCAAAGCTTTCACTACCAGCTTCAACGAACTGGAAGGCATGAAACAGTTGATGGGCTTTGCTTCTCAGCGTTTGATGGCCGAAGGTTTTGGTTTCGGTGCCGAAGGTGACTGGAAATCGGCTGCTTTGGTTCGTACCATGTGGGTAATGGGTCAGGGTCTCAAAGGTGGTCAGTCATTCCTCGAAGATTATACGTTGAATTTCGACGGTGAAAACTCAACCATTCTGCAGGCTCACATGCTGGAAATCAATCCGGATATTACCGGCGTTAAACCTCGCGTGGAAGTTCATTTCCTCGGTATTGGCGATTCCAAAACCTGCGCTCGTCTGGTATTCCAGGCTCACGAAGGTACAGGTGTTGCAGCTACCATCGTTGATATGGGTAACCGTTTCCGCATGATCGTTAACGAAGTGGAAGTGGTTAAACCGCAGGCTCTTCCTAAGCTTCCTGTTGCATGTGCATTGTGGAAACCAATGCCTAACTTCGAAGTAGGTGCCGGTGCATGGATCTTGGCAGGTGGTACTCACCACTCCAGCTTCTCGTTTGCCGTAACAACAGAAATGATGGAAGACTACGCTGAAATTGCCGATATCGAAATGTTGATTATCGACAAGGATACTACTATCCGTCAGTTCCGTCAGGATTTGCGCAACAACGAAGTGTATTACATGCTGAACAAAGCGTTGAGATAAAAAACAAGTGATCAGTTATAAGTGGTAAGTTGTAAGTAATCTGAATTTTGGATTCTTAACTTACAACTTATAACTTATTCCTTACAACTAACATTTATGAAATACGTTATAGGACTTGACTATGGCAGTGACTCTGCCCGTGCCGTTGTGGTAGATGCCGAAAGCGGCAAAGAACTGGCCTCTTCGGTGAAATATTATCCCCGCTGGACGGAGGGTAAATATTGCGTTCCGACAGCCAATCAGTATCGCCAACACCCGCAAGATTATATCGATGTACTCGAATATACAGTGAAAGACGCACTTTCGAAATGTCCGGCCGGTACCGCTGAAAATGTGGTAGGTATGGCATTCGATACAACCGGAAGTACTCCTGTATTTACCGATAAAGAGGGTACGCCGCTGTCCATGTTGCCCGAGTTTGCCGAAAACCCTAACGCCATGTTCGTGCTGTGGAAAGACCATACAGCTATTCAGGAAGCGCAGGAAATTAACGACCTGTGTGCAAAATGGGATATAGACTACAGCTCTTACGAGGGTGGCATCTACTCTTCCGAATGGTTTTGGGCAAAAGCCCTGCATGTACTTCGTTCCGACGAAAAGGTACGTTCAGCTGCTTATTCTATCGTAGAACATTGCGACTGGTTGCCAGGTTTGCTCGTGGGTAAAACCAAACCCGAAGATATTTGCCGTAGCCGTTGTGCTTCGGGACACAAAGCTATGTGGCTCGAAAAATGGGGTGGTCTTCCATCAGAAGAGTTCCTGACAGCTCTCGATCCTCTTTTGGCCGGTTACCGCGATCGCCTTTATACAAACACTTGCCCCAGCAACCAGAAAACCGGTACACTGACCGCAGAATGGGCGCAACGTCTTGGTTTGACAACGAACGTTGCCGTTGCTGTCGGTGCATTCGACTGTCACATGGGAGCCGTTGGTGCCGAAGTGAAACCGGGTGCGTTGGTACGTGTTATCGGTACTTCTACCTGCGATATCATGGTGTCGAGCTACGAAGAAATGGGTGATAAACTGATTCCCGGTATCTGTGGACAGGTCGACGGTTCTGTTATTCCGGGTCTGGTAGGTCTCGAAGCCGGTCAGTCTGCTTTCGGCGATGTTTACGCGTGGTTCAAACGCGTGGTGGCATGGCCTATCGAACAATCAGATCTGATCGATGCCGAAACGAAAAAGAAAATTATCGACGGCATTATTCCTGCTTTGGAAAAAGAGGCAGCAAAAGTGCCGGTTTCCGAATCAACAATCTTAGCAACCGACTGGATGAACGGTCGTCGTACTCCCGATGCCAATCAGGCAGTGAAGGGAACGATTACCGGCCTGAACCTCGGTAGCTCAGCTCCGCTTATTTTCCGTGCATTGGTAGAAGCTACAGCTTACGGCTCGAAAGCGATTGTTGATCGTTTTATCGAAAACGGCGTTGAAATTAAAGAGATTATCGGTATCGGTGGTATTGCCCTGAAATCTTCTTTTGTAATGCAAACGCTGGCCGATGTGCTCAATATGCCGATTAAAGTGGCGAAAGCTGAACAGGCATGTGCTTTCGGTGCTTCGATGTTTGCTGCCGTGGCTGCCGGTGTGTATGCCAAGGTGGAAGATGCACAAAGCGCAATGGGTATGGGTTTTGCAAAAGAATACTATCCCAATGCCGAAAACCATAAAATGTATCAGGCACTGTACGAAAAGTACTGCAAGCTGGGTGCATTTACTGAAAAAGAATTTTAATTTGTGTTTTAATTCATAGGTTTGAGTCCCGGTTCTCGAGAAGAGAATCGGGATTTTTTTTGCTAGAAATGATTTCAGTCTCAAAGGCTCATCCTATCGGGATAAATCGTAACTTAGCAGATGCTTTGGTTGAGGGCGAAAATTCCTTTAGATAAGTGATTGCAAATTAACAGCAGGTTTCAGTAACGTTATACATAGCCTATGAGCCTGCAGATTCATAATAATTTCAACTATGTTTAGTAAAGAGACTTATATTCAGCGCCGGTTGACGCTGGCAAAGAAACTTGGATCGGGCATCGTGTTGCTGCCCGGTAATGATGAAAGTCCGATGAATTATGCCGACAATGGCTATCATTTTCGTCAGGACAGTACTTTCCTTTATTTTTTCGGTGTCGATTTTCCTTCTATCGTGGGCATAATTGATGTGGATAATCAACGCCAGATTATTTTCGGAGACGATTATACTATTGACGATATTGTGTGGATGGGACCGCAATCTACCATTGCCGACCGTGCACAGGAAGCCGGCATAACCGAAACACGGCCTTTATCGAAATTGCACGACTTTCTGGCCGACGCTCAGAAACGTGGGCGCGACATTCATTTCCTTGCACCTTACCGTGCCGAAACAAAGCTGAAGTTGCAGTCGTGGCTCGGTTTGCATTCTGACGAACTTGCTACAAAAGCTTCGTTGCCATTGACAAAAGCGGTGATTAGTCAGCGCGAAATAAAGACGGCGGAGGAAATTACCGAAATCGAAAAAGGGGTCAACCTCTCGGTGGATATGCATGTGGCCGCCATGCAGATGGTACGTCCAGGTCTTACCGAAGCGCAAGTGGCTGCCCGTGTTTACGAGGTGGCGCTGGCTGCCGATTGCGAGCTGTCGTTTCCCATCATTGCCACCATCAACGGACAAACTCTCCATAACCACTATCACGGCAACATGCTCAAAAGCGGCGATCTCTTTTTGCTCGATGCAGGAGGCGAATTGAAGATGCACTATGCTGGTGATTTGTCGAGCACTTTCCCTGTTGATACAACCTTTACTCCGCAACAAAAACTGGTATACGAAATGAGCCTGAAGGCTTATGATGCAGCTGTGGCAACGCTTGCTCCCGGAGTGCCTTTCCGTGATGTACATTTTGCTGCCTGTCGCTCCATCGTTGAAAGTATGCAGCAGCTCGGACTGATGAAAGGTGATGGGGAGGAATCGTTGAAAGCCGGAGCACATGCGTTGTTTATGCCTTGCGGTACGGGTCACATGATGGGACTCGACGTACATGATATGGAAAACCTCGGAGAGGTATGGGTCGGTTACGATGGCGAGCAGAAGAGCACACAGTTCGGACTGAAGTCACTGCGGTTTGCCAAACCTTTGCGTCCGGGACACGTCTTTACCATCGAACCCGGCATTTATTTCATTCCCGAGTTGATGGATAAATGGCAGTCCGAAGGCCTGTTCAACGAGTTCGTTAACTGGAGAGAAGTACAGAAATTCCGTTTTTTCGGGGGAATCCGCAACGAGGAAGATTACATGATTACCGAAACCGGCGCCTGCCGTGTAGGTAAGCATAAACCAATGCGGGTAGACGAAGTGGAAGCTATCCGCAAAGGGAAGTAATACGAAATCGTACAAATGAAAAACCGGGCTTGTGCCCGGTTTTTTTTATTTTGCAATCTCCATCAACGCGTTTGCATACCTTTGGGCTACTTCGTCCCAGTTTATAATATTCCAGAAAGCATCGATGTAATCGGCCCTTCTGTTTTGGTACTTAAGATAATAAGCATGTTCCCATACATCCATGGTCAATAGGGGAATTCCTTTCTGATCTGCGATATCCATTAACGGATTATCCTGATTGGGAGTGGAACAGATAAATAAATTGCCTCTGTAGTCGAGGCACAACCATGCCCATCCGCTTCCAAACCTTGATTTGCCGGCATCCGAGAACTGTTTTTTGAATGCATCGAAAGAAGTGAATGATTTTACAATCGCTTCCAATAGCTGGCCTGAAGGTTGACCGCCACCATTAGGTTTCATGTTTTCCCAATAAAGCATATGGTTGAAATACCCTCCACTATTGTTTCGGATTGCAGCAGGATATTTGCTGATGTTTTTGAAAATATCCTTTATGTCCATTAATTCCATTTCAGTACCGCTTATTGCTTTCGTGAAGTTATCAAAGTATGCTTTATGGTGCTTACTGTAATGTATTTCTACTGTTAGTTTATCGATATATGGTTCAAGGGCATCATACGCATACGGCAGGGCTTTGAACTCGAATTTGTTTGTGGTGCTATTTTTGCTCTGATCGTCAGATGTCTTTTCAGCATGTAAAATACATCCTGAATAAAGCATTCCCAGAAAAAGGAATGCGAAAAGTGATATAGGTTTCTTCATAGTTCTTCTCCTCAATTGTTTTGTTGAATTTACCGTTCTCATTCTGTTTTAGATGAAGCCGACTGGCTTGTAACCAAATGCCAAAGATACAACGGTGAAGCCCGAAATGTGGAGAGGTACAGCTTTTTAAATGATTTTTTTGTTTTCCGGAACCGGCATTTAAAGTGGGTGTCCTGACTTTGTATAGTGCCGTTCCTGCGGAGTTTTTGATTCCTGAAAATGATAATTGCTACCTTTCGAAGCTTAATTACAGTAGAAAAGGGAAACTATTATTTCCATAAGATCAAGATTATACTGTTTCTAAAAAACAGGCAAAACGGATTGTCATGGCTTATTGTGTGTGCGGGAAAGAACACAGGTGCATCTCTTCTTTTATTGTATCTTTGTGATTCTCTATTTTTGTAATGAATTTTTGTGCTATAGCGCCGGATATGTTGAAATTTTACAATTATGAGTTTCAATATATAAGCGAGCCAGACGATTTTGATTTGAGGATTGGTTCGAATAGCCGTGATGTTCAGAAGGTGTCGTTGAAAAATAAACAGTTTATTCTATTTGTAAAAAATGAAATGTATGAAGAATTATTTTGGACTATTAATCAGTTTACTATGTATGTCGTATTCCGGTATTCTGGATGCTCAGAATCGAACCGATTCTCTCCGTTTTAAAGAATATCTGGAGGTGCGACATACAGATGCAATGTCATGGATCAATCGCTATGAAAAAGATATTGATGTTTACAGAGCCATCAACCGAACCTTGACTGATCGCAGCTGTGATGTGCTTTTTCTTGGAAGTTCATCTATTAATTTGTGGGATAGTATTGTACGGGACATGTCTCCAATGAAAATCATCAGACGATCCTATGGCGGTGCTGCTATCAGGGATATGCTTTATAATTATGATGTAATTGCAAGGGGCTTCAATCCTAAAGCAATTGTGTTGTACGTAGAGAATGATTTGGCAGGTTCCAAAGACGATCTCACAGTGGGAGAGACCTATGATTTCTTTCGTCTTTTCTTATCTAAGCTAGTGCGTGATTATCCGACTAAGCCGGTTTTTTTGTTGTCCTTCAAGCCGTCATATGCTCGTTTAAAGATGCTTGCAAAGCAAAAAGCAATTAATACTCTGTTGTCAGAATGGTGCACGACTCAGCCAAGTGTTCGTTTTGTGGATGTGGCGACTTGTCTGTATGATGAACAGAACAAATTGCGTGAAGATATCTTTAAGGCCGACAGGCTACATATGAACCAAAAGGGGTATGATTTGTGGACACGTGAACTTAAGCCCAAACTGTTGAATGTTTGTAAATAGCAATGATTATGAAGTAGCATTCAAAATATGTGAATGATTTAAAGCCTGGTCCCATAGATATTGATCTAATGTGGAACCAGGCTGTTTTTTTAATACTCATAAACTAAAAGCAAGATGCTTAGATAGTTGCTATTGTTTAGTATATGCCCAAGGGCTTAAAGGTGATGCATAAACAATGCCAGCGGACGATAAAAAGCATGTGCAAATTTGGAGAAGGCAAAAAGGATGACCAGTTCCATCGAGATAACTATATGGATCATCAGGACAACGTGGTTGATAAGCATGTCGGCTCCCATTGCAACGGCTACCTCCAGCCAAAATCCGGTGACTCCGGCCAGCCAGAGAAATCCAAGGAACATCCAGTCGGCCAGCAAGGTGTTGGCATACGTTTTTGTGATCTTGCGAAAACGGTAGTTGAGCGCCACGGTTGATCCGTACACCATCAGGATTCCGGCGATGGTACCCAGAATGCGCGACGGCCACCAGATGGTTGTTGCCGGATCTTTGAACATGAAATCGAGCGTGGTGGCCACCAATAGACCGATAAATCCCCACATAATCGTCCAGTGAACGAACCACGGGCGCAACCATACCGCTTTTTTGCTCCAAAGCGAACTGTCGCTGTCGCAATTCTGATAGCGTTTCAAAGTTGCAACTTCACCGATTACCTCTTTGGCAGCGTTGACTGCTTTTTTGAAGAATTCTCCGGTAAAAGCGATTTTTTTATCCTTGCCAATGTAACGCCACATTACGATTACTCCCACTAAAGCCGAAAGTCCCATCAGGGCAAAAGCACCCATGCCGAAACTGTGTAACACTTCGTAAGGCACGTAGCGAAAAAGCCAGCGAGCCACTTCGGTATCGGGTTTGATGGTGAGCAGAAAGAAAGTCAGCACTACCGCCAAAATCAATGTAATGGCAATAAAGAAAGGATTGTTTTTGAACATCAGACGGGTCAATCCGGTCTTTTCGTAATTGGCAATGGCATAGCGGCGCAGGTTGGCCATCAACGCTCCCGGTCCGGCCTCACGCGGACAGGTATCGCTGCATTCACCGCAGGCATAACACATCCAGAGCTCTTTGCTTGAAAGGATTTCCTCTTTCAGCCCCAACATGGAATAACGCACCATCATGCGCGGAAAATTGGAATTCTTTTCCGTCAGGTTGCACACTGCCGTACAATTGCCGCAGTTGTAGCAAGCCGTAAAATCGAACGCTCCGTATTTCTTAATATCTTCTGTCAGTTCGGGTTGTATCTGTGTCATGACTCTATTGCTTTGTCAATTGATAAAAATAGTATTCGTCCATATCGTCGATGCCGTTGACGGATAGCTCGCCGAATTTGAGCATAGCCATCATGTAGTAAGTGGCCTCTCCGATAGGAATATTTGTTGCCTCTGCAACCTGCGGAATGGTTTTTGCTTCGTCTTTCAATGCTTCGGCAATTGCTTTGCGCATTTTCAGATAAAGCTTCCGGGCTTCGAACGCTTCGGGGGCAGCTTTGCGCGTTTGCTTGATTATATCGATTGTTTTTTGTTTTACTTCCATCTAATTATTAACTTTTAATTGTTAATTATTAATTGATTATGCCTCTGCAAGTGCATCAATCATCGACTCAATCTGGGCATTGGTATAGCCTGCCAAATCGATGGCATCGGTCGGGCAAACCGGCGTACACATGCCGCAACCTTTACAGTTGGCTTCGTTGACGCGTGCCACTTTTTTACCATTGATCTCCGTTTGAAGAATGGCATCAAACGGACAGGCTTTTGAACAGTTGTCGCACCAGTCGCAGGCGGCCGGATTCACTTTGGCCAGCGTGGGTTCGAGCGATAGTTCGCCTTTGGTTAGTACCGAATTGATTTTGGCTGCTGCCGCCATCGACGAATTAACCGTTTCCAAAATATTCTTCGGCGACTGGCAGGTTCCGGCAATCAATACGCCGTCGATCACTGTTTCTACCGGGCGAAGTTTCATGTGAATTTCGTTGAAGAAGTGGTCGCGGCCTGTTGGAATTTTGAGCTGTTGTTCCAATAACTCATTTTTGCGGGGCACCATGCCGGTAACCAACACAATCAGATCGGCTTCCGTTTCCAGCTCTTTGCCGGCGGTAAGAATATCTTTGACTTTAACATAGGTTTTATTACCGCGCTTTTCGATTTGAGGAATGCTCTTTAGCGAAAATTGCAGGAAAATATCGCCTTGTTTGGAAGCGGCCTCGTAAACCAGTTCGTGTTTTCCGTACGTGCGGATTCCCCGGTTGAAGTGAAAATTGATGATATTGCCGAACTTCTTTTTCGCAAGAACAGCCGTCAAAGAAGTCGCCGTACAGCAATAACGCGAGCAATAGGTATTTCCTTCATCATCATCCTGCCGGCTACCGACGCAATAGATGTAGGCGATTTTCTTAATCTTTTTTCCGTTGAAAATCAGTTCGTTTTCGTTTAACTCCATTAAGCGGCGAAATTGCGGAAGCGTAATAACGTTGTCCAGTTCTCCGTAACCATATTCACCTTGTGCAGGTTGATACGGATCAAAGCCGGTATTGACCACAAAGGCACCCACATGCAGCGTAATTGTTTGTTCTTCCTGAGCCAGATCCACTTCGTGACAAGCAGCAGTACATTCGCCACAGCGTGTACACGCAGCAACGTCGATTGCTGGTGTCTGTGGGAACTGCCCTTGTGCCGGAAGCATGAAAGCCTTTCTGTTGGTTAGCCCGAAGTTGAAATCATCCTTCACCGCCACCGGGCAGACCTCAGCGGCGCGTTGCATAGCTTCAGCGGTCGGGTTGCCTGAAACACTGCGGGGACGAACGGCGATTTTGAGATCAAAATTTCCGATGCTTCCACTTTTCTCTACCAGTTCCGCTCCGGTGAACAGGGTAATATTCGGACGGCGAACCACTTCTTTGTAGAGTTTTTCGGTCAGTATAGCGCCTTCATCTCCGTTCGGAGAAACGGTTCCCCATTGAGGCGTGCGGCCTCCCACAAAGAAATCTTTCTCGATGAGGTAAACCTCCGTGCCCATATCGGCCAAACCGATAGCCGTTTTCATGCCTCCCACACCGGCTCCGATGACCGCCACCACATTGGCAGCCGGAATTTTGAGCGATTGGAGTGCTTCACTCTCTTTCGCTTTGGCTATACCGGCTTTTACCAGCAATATCGCCTTTTCGGTAGCGCCGGTTTTGTTGTCGGAATGTGCCCACGAGCTTTGTTCGCGAATGTTTACCTGCACATAGTTGTAGGGATTCAGTCCGGCACGTTGCGCCACACCACGGAAAGTGTTGAGGTGCAGTTTCGGTGAGCAGGAAGCGACCACGATAGCATCGAGATGTTCGTTTTCAATGTCGCTGCCAATCTCTTTTTGAGAAGAGTCGGCACAGGCAAAAAGCGTATTCTTTACCAAATAAACGTCCGCCTCGTCGCGCACGGCAGCTTTCACCTTTTCAATATCCACATGGTCGGAAATGTTGCCTCCGCAGTGGCAAACGTAAACTCCTATTTTTTTCTTCATGACAATCTGACTAAGTAACTTGATGTTTCGGTGGCAGCTGCTCCGGCTGACATGATGGTGTCTGGAATATCCATCGGAGCGGTTGCGGTTCCGGCAGCAAAAACCCCTTCGATAGAGGTGATGGCCGGGCTTTGCAATAGATCCGTCTGGCGGATATAGTTAAGGGCATCGGTTTCCAGTCGTTCTTTTTTGAATACACGGGTAATGCCCGGATTAGCCAGGATGCCGACCGATAGTACCACCAAATCGTGTTCTTTCTCGGTTACTTTTCCGGTGGCAATATCTTCGTAACGCAGGATCAGGTTGCCGTTTTCTTTTTCAGTAATAGAGGCAATTTTTCCTTTCACATACTTGGCTCCCATGTCTTTCGCCTGTTCGTAAAACTCGTCGAATCCCTTGCCAAAGGCACGGATGTTGATGTAGTAGAGCGAGACATCGGCCATAGGTAATGCACCCATCAGGAGTTGCGCCTGCTTGGTGGAATACATGCAGCACACCTGCGAGCAAATAGGGTTGCCCACGGTATGGTCGCGCGAACCGGTGCAGAAAATATAGGCGATTTTATCGGGAACTTTGCCGTCGGAAGGCCGCAGGATGTTGTTGAACGGACGGGTAGGAGCCAACTGACGTTCCATCTGCATGGAAGTAATCACGTTTTTGTAGCGTCCGAAACCGTAGCGTTCGATTTGAATGGGATCGAACAGCTTGAAGCCGGTAGAAACGATTACAGACTTGGCCGTAATTTTCAGTTGTTCTTCCGTTTGACTGAAATCGATGCAATTGGACGGACAGGCCTTTTCGCAGGCACCGCACAGCAGACAGTTGTTGATGTCGATTAAGGCAACCCGAGGATTGGCGATGGTGAAAGGAATATAAACCGCTTTCCGTGCCGTCAGGTTGAACTGGAACTGGTCATTGACAATGGCCGGACACGCCTTTTCGCACTCCTGACATCCGGTGCAATCCTTTTCCACCACGTAGCGGGGCTTCTTTTTGAGCGTTACCGAAAAACGGTTTTTGTTGTCACGCACAATTTCTTCCACTTCGGTGAGCGTGAGTATGGTGATGTTGGGATGACGAGCCGTTTCCGACACTTTTGGAGTGGTGATACAGGCGGCACAGTCGAGCGTGGGGAATACTTTGCTGAGCAAAATCATTTTGCCACCGATGGAAGGTTCTTTCTCCACCAGCAATACCCGATAGCCCATATCGGCCAGTTTGAGAGCCGATTCTTCGCCGGCAATGCCCGCGCCGATTACCAGTACGTCGTACAACGATTCGTTAATACAGGTTTCCTGCTGAGTTTCCATTTTTTAGTTCTCTTTTTGAGATAAATCTTTCATAAACGAGGTGATATGCTTCACAAACGGCTCTGCGCAAACCGAACAGATGGCCGCCATTTTCAGTTGCGAAGGCTTCAGCCCTTTCTCTTTCATCAAACGGTGGGTGGTAGCTACCACTTCGGCGGTGCGGTCGGAACACGATTCGCCGTACGAACAATCGCTTCCGTCGGCAGCAATGAATACGCCGTCGAAGCCTTTTTCGTAAGCGTGCATAATCCAGCGGGGCTTGATGCAGCTCGAGCAGGGAACGCTGATTGTGTAGACCGTGTAGGGATAGTGCTTTTTCAACAATCCCGCGAGGTCAATCGCGGGATCGGAGATTTTTTCGGTCGAGAAGACCAAAATTTTAGGCATAGCGACTTATTTTTTGAGGAAAAGACGATAGATTCCATCTTCGTCGATGGAGCCGAGGTATTCGAATTCTTGTTTTCTGCACCATTTTGGGATGTCGCTTTTGGTACCTTCATCCGACGATAGGATTTCCATGATTTGACCTTCGTCTACGTCGCCAATGGCTTTTTTTGCTGCGAGCAACGGACCGGGACATGCCATACTACGTGCATCAACTACTTTATCGCTTTTCAGTGTTTTTAATTCTTCTGTTGTCATAATTGTTTGTTGTTAAATGTATTGGTTTATATATATGAGACCTCACCTCCTAACCTCCTCTCCCAAGGAGAGGAGGAACACGTCCGTGGAAAATAGAAATGTTACTCGTGTAGCCGCCTTATCCCCCTCTCTCTAGGAGAGGGGCTAGGGGAGAGGTCAAAATAAAGATCTTTGAATTATATGAATAATTGAATTTTGCTTTCGTCAGCATCGGAAAGATAGGTTCCCACGCCTACATATGAAAGGTTCGGGTAGTCGATCATCTCTTCTTTCTTGAAACCCATGAGGTTCATACTCATTTCGCAAATGCAGATTTCAACACCGAATTCAGCAGCCGTGGCGATTAAATCTTCCAACGAAGCTACATTTTTCTTTTTCATCAGGTCTTTGAGCATTGCCGTGCCCATGCCGAACATGTTAAGTTTGGAGAGTTTCAGTTTGGTGCTGCCTTTGGGCAACATGAATCCAAACATCTTCGACATGAAATCTTTTCCTTTCGGCGATTTATTCTTGTCGCGCAACATTGCCGTACCCCAGAAAGTAAAGAACATTTTTACTTCCATGTCCATTGCCCGCGCGCCGGTGGCAATGATCATTGCCGCAAGCACTTTATCCAGATCGCCGGAAAAGACGATAATGGAAAGTTGATCTTTCGGTTGATTTTTTTGCAGTTTTTTCAGTTGAGCTTCGAGTAGCTGAACCTGAGCTTCCAGTTCGTTTGCCATGATGAATTATTTTGGTTTGAATTATTATAGTCTCACTTTCATGCACATAGCGACTTCTTGATTTACAGAATTATTTCCTGAATCACGGACACAAATTTATATTATAAAAAAATCACCCTCAAACAATCCAATGTGAGGTTTTATACCGATATTTGTGATATAAATCACATACGTGTCACTTTTATTTGTAAACATGTCTCAAAAACTTTGTAGCGAATGCATTTTGCACACTGATAGTGAAATCTGTCTCAGAAATGAGGGCTTGGAATCGCTTCATAATCATTGTTCTAAAGTGAAATTCAACCCCGGAGAGACCATCTTTAAGGAGAATGCCATCAATGCAGGAGTGGTTTATCTGAAATCCGGATTGGTCAAAATTCACACCTGCACACTGGCCAAAGACCGGATTCTGCGTTTGACAAAAGCGCCATCCTATTTGTGCCTGCCCAGTTCACTCGGTACGTCTGTCAATCAGTTTACTGCCACTGCGCTTGAACCGACAGAAGCCTGTTTCATTGAGCTTGCCACGTTCAAACAGCTGATTGTGGAAAACGGTGACTTTGCTTATCAAATCATCACGGCTTTGAGTCAGCGGGAGATGAATAACTTTCACGTGTCGCTCAATCTGGGACAAAAACAGGCAAACGGACGCGTGGCCGATGCGTTGCTTTATCTGGCTAACGATATTTATGAAAACGATTCGTTTGTGATTCCGTTCTCCCGTCAGGAATTGGGCGACTGGATCGGAGTAACAAGGGAGAGTATCAGCCGCATACTGGCCGAATTCAATGCAACAGGCATTATCCGACAGGAAGGACGTGAAATTTCCATTCTCAACAAAGAATTGCTGGAACAGATCAGCGAAAAGGGATAATTGCAAGCGTTTAAACGGAGAGAGGGTTTAGCCTTAAACTAAACCCTCTCTCCGTTTTCTGTTCCTATTTCCCCTTTTTTAGGAAATATTCCAGCGGGCAAAAGCCGGTGAAGGACGATTGCAGTAGATTAAAACCGACGAAGCCGCCCAACCATAACCATTTCAACGAAACGGTAAGCGACAAAACAATGCTCGTTAGGATAAGTGTGCCGGCCACGGCGCGTATAATTTTTTCTGTCATCATTACTTTTCTGTTAATTGGCTTTTACTGCCAGATTGTTTAGGATATTGTTTAATACTGAATTGAAAATCAGTAACTGATTGCTATCTATATCTTCCATCGCACTTTTTATCAGGTCGTCCGTGATGTGGCTGACTTTTTCAAATTCCCGGATTCCCAGCTCAGTAATCGAGATATTTTTAATTCGCTTGTCGGTAACGTCGGCTTCCCTTTTTACCAACGATTTGGCTTCCAGTTTATCCAGCAAGCGGGTCACAGATGGTTTGTCCCTGCGGGTAAGCTCACAAAGCCGTTTTTGAGACATGGGCTTGCCTTTCCGTAGAAAGCCCAGAACCTGAAACTGTTCGGAAGAGATTCTAATCTTCCGAAGTGACGCTGTTTTGTTGAAAGGGCTTTTGAGATTGCTGCATAAGTTGTTGGATAGTAATCCTTTTATCCTGTACAAGTCTTTTTCTTGTATCATTTTCAATCATATTATTGGTTCAACGACTTACTTCTGTTTTATTTTCAACAGGCATTACAAATGCGTGCAAAGGCATCCTTCCCGGCTGGTCGGCATTTCTGCGGTCAAGTGCTTCGACTGCATTTTTAGCATTCAGGTCATCTGTAAAACAGAAAAAGAGAGCTGATGCGAACTCAGCATTGTGGTTGCCGAACCAGTTGTCGAGCAGGTTGGGTTGTCCGTTATTGCGTTTGTAGCCAGTTGTTTCGTTTACACTGAAAATATTGATTCCTACACTTTGTAATAGTTTGGAAACGGTATGGCGGTCTGCATCGAGACAGGTCACGATAAGTAACTTCATAAGAATAAGTATTTATGGTTATGCTTGCGATTCGGGATATTTCTTTCTCATCATTTTGAAATAAAGCAACGGAACAACGATCAGCGTGAGCAACGTCGAGGTGATGGTTCCTCCCATCAGCGAGATGGCCAAACCCTGGAAAATTGGGTCGAACAGGATGACCACGGCACCCAGCGCCACGGCACCGGCTGTCAGCAAAATGGGCGTGGTACGCACGGCACCGGCTTCGATAATCGATTGTTTGAGCGGTATGCCATCCTTCAGCCGGATGTTGATAAAGTCAATCAGCAGCACCGAGTTACGCACCATCACTCCGGCCAGTGCAATAAAACCGATCATAGAGGTTGCGCTGAAAAACGTCCCCATCAACCAGTGGCCGATAACGATGCCAATGAGCGATAACGGGATGGCCGCCAGCATCACAAAGGGCACGGTGAAATTTTGAAACCACCCTACAATCAGGATATAGATAATGACCAACACCACCATAAAGGCGATTCCCAAATCACGGAACACTTCGTATGTAATTTGCCATTCGCCGTCCCATTTCAGGGAGTAGTTGTCTTCCAGTTCGGGTTGTTTGCTGTACTCTTCGTTGAGCGAATAACCGGCAGGCAGTTTGACCTCCTTCAACCGATCCGATATATTGTTCATGGCATAGAACGGACTCTCCAGCTTTCCGGCCATATCACCGGTGACATAGACTACCCGTTTCTGGTTTTTGCGGAAAATACTCTTCGGAGCAATCTCTTTTTTCACCTGAATCAGGTCGCTGACAGGAACCGCCAACCCTTGCTGATTCATCACTTTTAAATTGCTCAGATCGGCCACGCTGGCCTTATCGGCATCGTTCAATTGGAGCATAATATTCACCGGTTGGTAACTGTTGGGTCGATGCAACACACCGGCAGGCATTCCCGACAGAGCCGCTCTGACAGTAGCCACCACCTGAGCGGGAGCTACACCCATCTTCATGGCCTTTTCTTTGTCGACATCAAAGTTGAGTTGCGGCTGATCGTCTTCCACCATCCAGTCTACATCCACCACATCGGGTGTCGACTTCATCAACTGCTTCACCTGACGGGCGATTGCCATCTGTTGATCGTAGTCGGGGCCGTAAATTTCGGCTACCATGGTCGACATCACCGGCGGACCAGGAGGCACCTCTACCACTTTTACGTTCGCATTGTACTTTTTGGCAATTGCCTGAATCGAAGGACGCATTCCTTTGACAATCGCGTGACTCTGTTCGCTGCGTTCGCTTTTATCCACCAGATTTACCTGAATATCGGCTACATTTTCGCCGCGGCGCATGTCGTAATGGCGCACCAACCCGTTGAAACTGATAGGAGCAGAAGTCCCTACGTAACCCTGATAGTTGATAACCAGCGGTTGTTTTGCAATGTATTGCGAAATCTCTTGTGTGACGGCAGCCGTTCGTTCCAGCGTCGTACCCTCGGGCATGTCGATCACTACCTGAAACTCGTTTTTGTTGTCGAATGGCAACATCTTGACCGGTACCGCTTTGGTGTAGAACAACAGCATCGAGAGAAGCAAGACAGCAACGGTTGTCAGCATAAAAGCCCATCTTCTCTTGCGATTCTCCAGTAAAGGAACAATTGTGGCACGATACATCCGGTAGATTTTACTCTCTTCCATCCGGTGCTCTTTGTGCTCTTTTCCACCGTCGTTTTTGCCGCGCAGAAAGAGATAGCCGAGATAAGGCGTGAGTGTCAGGGCGATAATCAACGAAATAAGCATAGCAATAGATGCCCCGATCGGCATCGGACTCATATACGGTCCCATCAATCCCGACACGAAAGCCATGGGCAAAACGGCGGCG
Organism: Paludibacter jiangxiensis; assembly: GCF_001618385.1. Lineage (NCBI taxonomy): Bacteria > Pseudomonadati > Bacteroidota > Bacteroidia > Bacteroidales > Paludibacteraceae > Paludibacter > Paludibacter jiangxiensis. The sequence continues at coordinate 282,544 of NZ_BDCR01000002.1, forward strand.
ATTACCGTGAAAGTTGCCAGAATAGTCGGATTGCCCACTTCGTTGATGGCAAAGATGGCTGCCTGATGGAAGGGCAATCGTTTCATCTTGAAATGGCGGTGCATGTTTTCGGCAATAATGATGGAGTCGTCCACCACGATTCCCGTAACAAACACCAAAGCAAAGAGCGTGATGCGGTTTAATGTATAATCGAGGAAATAGTAGGCAAAAAGCGTCATGGCAAAGGTCACCGGTACCGACAGGAATACTACTAATCCGCCGCGCCAGCCCATGGCCAGCATCACAAATAAGGTTACCACGATAATAGCGATAAAGAGGTGCATCAGCAGCTCCGACACTTTGTGCGAGGCCGATTCTCCGTAGTTGCGGGTGGTCGTCACCTGAACATCGGCCGGTATCAGATTTTTTTTAAGATGATCCACCTTGCTGAGGATTTGTTCGGAGAGGTGCATGGCATCGGCACCCTTCTTTTTCGCAATGGCTAAGGTGACGGCAGGGAAATTTCCCTTGTGGTTGCCCTGATCTGCTTTCGCCGCCGCGCCATAACCAAAGGTCACATACTGACGGGGAGTTTCGGCGCCATCTTCTACTTTGGCAATCTGACGCAGGTAGACGGGTTGATTACCGTTAGACCCCACAATCAGGTTGGCCACATCGTCGGCGCTACTCAAAAAATTACCTGTTTCTACCGTGAAGGCCGTGTCGGCCTGCAGCAGATTGCCCGAATTCATCTGAGCATTATTCCCCTGAATCTGTTTGGCAACCGAGAGAAAATCGACATGACTTTCGGCCATTTTATCCTTATCGAGCACCACTTTTACTTCGCGGCTCCGGCCTCCCAACACCGTTACATTGGCTACATTGGGAATTTTCTTGATTTCGGTCGTCACCACTTCTGCCAACTGTGTCAGAGCATAATCGCTGCTTTTGTCGCTCCACAAAGTGAGGCTCAGCGCGGGCACATCGTCGATGGCGCGGGTTTTTACCAAAGGCATGGTAACTCCCTGCGGCAGTTTATCCATGTTTTTCATAATCTCGTTGTAGAGCTTCACCAACGAGCGTTCCACATCCTGTCCCACGTAAAACTGCACCGACACCATCGCTTGCCCCTTCATGGAGGTGGAATAGACATACTCGACTCCTTTGATATTCGAGACCACTTTTTCGAGGGGTGCCGACACGGTCGACTCCACTTCTTTCGGAGATGCTCCGGGATAACCGATCAAAATATCGGCCATCGGTACGTCGATTTGAGGTTCCTCCTCGCGGGGAATCAGAAAGGTGCTGTATGCGCCCAGCAACAGGAAGGCGATCATCAGCAGGATGGTGAGTTTCGACTTCAAAAACAGATTGGCAATTCTGCCCGATAATCCTTCTTTCATCTATTATTAATTTGAGGATTTGAAAATTTGGAGATTTGGGAATGAACCCGCCTTGCGGTTCAGTTGAATTGTAATTTTAGTAGATTACCTTTTTTCGATCACCACCGCGCCATTATACAATTTGCCTTCGGCTCGCAGTACATAACGTTCGGTGGCATTAAGGCCCGAAAGGACTTCCACTTCATCGCCGACTGTTTTGCCGATCCGCAGCCAGCGCAACGATACCGTATTGTTCCCGTTCAATACGTAGACTCCGGTCAGTTGATCGCGGGTAACTAATGCTGATACTGGGATGCGGAGATTCCCCGTGGCCGGTTGGTCACTCACTTGTTTGCCCGTAAGCGTTGCATTGACATACATCCCGGACAGCAACCCTTTTTGTTCTGCGGTTGGGATCGATATTTTCACCAGATACTGGCCTCCTGAAGCAGTCGATGACGGGCTTAGTTCGACCACTTTGCCGTGCAACTGTTTGCCGGTCGATTTTACGTCGACGGTAGCCACATCACCTACTTTGATTTGAGACACTTCACTTTCGGGGACGGTAGCCGTCACACGGAGGTTACCTCCCTGTTCCAGAATCAGTAAAGGCATTCCGGGCGAAGCCATACTTCCAGCGTCGGCCAGTTTTTGGGTAATGACTCCCGAAAAAGGAGCTCTGATCTGGGTATATGCCAGCATGGCATTCACTTCGTTACGCATCTGGCGGGCAGCTTCGAGGCGCGATTGTGCCGATGTGTTTTGCAACGAAACGTTTTCCAGCTCCTTGGCCGATACGCTCTGTTGTTTGTAAAGGGTTTGGTAGCGGGCATAATCTTTTCCCGCGTTGCGGGCTGCTGCTTCCGCCTCGGCAATCATGGCCGAAGCCTGTGCCTTTTTGGCCATCATATCCTGACTGCTGATGGTTGCCAGTAGGGCACCTTTGGCAACCCGATCGCCCGGTTTTACGTTGATGGAGGTGATGTAACCCATAACACGGGTGCTCAGGTTAGCGGTATTTTCCGACTCTAATTTACCGCTCAGAAGAATTTCGCCACCCGCACTCTTTGCAGGAGTGGAGACCACCACAGCAACCGGTTTGTCACTGTTTTCGGACGGTTTTTCGTGCGATGAACAGGCCGCCAACAGAGAGGCAACCGAAATAATTGCGTAGATTTTCAACGATTTGAAAGTAGAAGTTATCATAGTGTTTGTTTTTATTTTGCGGTGAGAAATTGCAGATAAGCCAGCGTAAGGTTGTTGCCGTAAACAGCCTGCGCAAGAGCCATTTTTTGTTGCAGCAGTTGGGTTTGCGCTGTCAGCAGATCGGTTGTGGAAACCAGCCCTTCGCGGTAACGATCCTGCAAAATGCGCAACGACTCTTCGGCCTGCGCTACCGATACATTCTGACGGTTGATTTCGGCCAGCAGGTCAAGACGGTCACGTTGTGCTTTGTCGAGTTCCAGCTGACTTTGATCCTGTTGTTGCATTAACTCCAGCTCCATTTTGGTACGCTCGGCCTTACGGGCGCGGATGGCGTTGTAATTTTTGGTGCCATTAAAAAGAGTCCAGGAGAGTTTCACGCCCACTAAGTAGGAGTTAACATCGAATTGCCCCAACTGCGAATCGTTGTACTGAAAGCTACCGAAAGCATTGATGCGGGGCAGCAGGCTCATCTGTTCCGAACGCACCATCATGGAGGTGGCATCCACCGCCTTTTGCATGGCCATCAGGTCGGCGCGTGTAGATGAAACCTGGCGAGAGGCAGTTGCATCGGTAGCCTCTTCGAGTAAAAGCGAATCGGGTTGATACACCGTAGCAATATTGGCCCCCATCGTAACGGCAAGGGCTTCCGACGCATTCAGCACCATACTATTGGCTTTTGCTAATTGGCTCTCTACCGTTGCCACCTGCACCTGCGCGTTCAGCACATCCGATTTTTTGAGCAAGCCCTGATCGAAAAAACGTTGGGTAGAGGCCGCGATTTCGCGCATGTTGCGTAGCGACTCTTCCAGCACCGCCACCGAACGATAGGCCAATTGCAAATTCAGATAAGCTTTGCGGGTATCGAACTCCACAAATTCGCGCGTGCGCTGGTATTTATACTCGTAAAGTTCCTTTTGTTTGGCTGCCGCATTGCGCTGATAGAGCATGTCCAGATTGAGCAACGGCTGCTGCACCTCCACTTTGGCGCTGTAATCCTGCGTATGTCCCGGATGATTGAGCAGATCGGGCATAAAGTCGCTGGCGGCTACCCGTTGTTGTTGCAGCTTGAATCCGAAAACATTCAGCGGATTATTGGTCGTCATGGCTGTGTAGCCCAGTTCTACCGACGGCAGGAAAACGGCATTCGTCTGCCGGAAATTGGAGGACGCTACCTGCGACTCTGCTCCGGAGATTTTAAGCGTCGTGTTTTTGGCTAATGCGGCTATGACCGCATCTTTGAGTTGGATTTTTCGTGTTGAGGAGGATTGCGCTGTTGCCAACGGTGAAACCGTAAGAAGAAGAGACAATCCGAAAGTGAGGAAGAATAAATGATTTGCGCTTGTACGAACCATATTTTAGAGGGTTTAATTTTGATTGTGCAAAATTAAACCCTCTAAAATTGCAGGTCAGCTACTTTTGTTACACAAGGAATAAAATGATGAAGATTCTGCCTATTTCTCTTCGAGAAGTGTGATTTTATTGCGACCCAGCGTTACCAGTCCGGCATCTTCCATCTGCTTCAGCAACCGCGAAACCACCACCCGGGCAGTACCGAGTTCGGAGGCAAGCTGGGCATGCGTAACCGAGATGGTCGATTTGCCCTCCATTTCGCATTTGATCTTCAGCAACGAGAGCAGGCGGTCATCCACTTTTTTGAAAGCCAGCGCATTCACCACCTCCAAAAGCTCTTCAAACCGTTTGTGATAAAGGCGGAAAATATATTCGAGCCACTCGGGAAACTCTTTGATAAGCGGAACAATATGGTTGACCGGGATGAAGTAGATCTCAGTCTCCTCTTCGGCAATGGCTTTCACCTTGGCTGTTTCGTTGTACATGCCTCCCAAAAACGACATGATGCAACTTTCGCCGGCTTTGATGTAGTAAAGAAAAATCTCGCGACCTTCGTCGTCGGTTCGCACCACCTTGATGCGTCCGTAGGAGACGATGGGAATGGCTTTGATATAAGCATTTTCACGTTGAATAACTTCACCAGCCTGAAAGATTTTTACAATACTATACGACGCCAGTTTTCTGCGGATAGGCAGCGAGGTTTTGAATTCTATAATTTCGTTCAACGTGTTCATGAGTTTACTGTATTGTTTGCGAGGATTAAAGTGGCTATAATAAAAGAGGAAAGTCACCTTTCGGATTCTTCCCTCTTGGAGATATATAAAAAACTGTTTTGAAGCTATTTCGCCTTGTTTATCTCTTTCAGCAGAAAGTCTTTGCTTTTTATTCCAACAAAGCGGTTGATTTCTTTGCCGTCTTTGAACAGGATGGTGGTTGGAATACTGCGGACATTGTACTTTTGGGCAATGCTTTGGGCTTCTTCTACATTCAACTTGCCAATGGTAACTCCATCAGGAGCATTGTTTGCCACATCGTTGATAATGGGAGCCATCATCTTGCAGGGCATGCACCATACCGCCCAAAAATCTACCAATACTATTCCCTTATTCGTTTGTTGAGTGAAATTTTTGTCTGTCAGTACCTTGACTTTTTCGCTATTGGCAACTTCGGGTGTGTTTTTGATTTTGTTGGCCATGTAAAAGCCGTATCCTACAATGACAACGATAATGATGCCGGCAATGATTAATATGGTGCTCATTTTTATCATTTTAATGGGTTGTTTTTTCGAATTGTTTATTGATAATGGACACAATCTGCTGTTTTGTCTGATAACCGGATGTGATTTGTACCGGATTCCCGTTTTTGTAATAGATTAGATAGGGGAGTCCTTCCTTTTCGTTGCACTTGAAATTGTTCCTTAAGTTTTGTGATTCCGGATTGTCGAATTCTATGTCAAAGAATTTTACATGCCTGTATTTCTTTTGCAATCCTTCCATTATGTTGTAAACAGGAATGCACACAAGTCCCATTCGGCCACAGCAAACGACTACGTTTTCGTGCTCGCGAATCATTTGTTCATGTTCGCTGGCCGTTTCGATATGTTTCAGATTTGTGTACAACATTATTTTTCTCTTTAGATTTTGGCTTTATTTATACTGTTGTATCAGGGAATCCAGTTGTTGTTTGGAATGAACGCCAGGTTGTTTGTGCTTAATCTCTCCGTTTTTGAAAATCATCAGGGTGGGCACACTTCTTATCTGATAACGATCGGCAATCGACGGGTTTTGGTCTACGTCTATCTTGATAATTTTCACGTTATCTCCTTGTTCGGTAGCCAATTGTTGGAGGATAGGAGCCTGCATTTTGCATGGCCCACACCAGAGTGCGTGAAAATCTACAATTACCGGACGACTGTCCTGAATCAATGAATCAAAATTAGCTTTCATACTCTATAATAATCTTATAAATACCTATTAGCAATCTCTCTATTTTTCTCAATTATAATATCTTAATCTCGTATGTAATTTCCATCGCTTTACGAAGCATTGCTGATACTCCGCAATATTTTTCCTGCGACATATCTACCGCCTTTTGTACTTTCGCCGAGTCAATGTTATGCCCTTTTAGCTTGTAGATAATGTGCATTTGGGTGTATACCTTCGGGTGGCCTTCGGAAACTTCGGCTTTTACTTCCAGGTCGAATTCCTGAACATCTACCCGCATTTTTCGTAGCAATTCCACTACGTCCATTCCCGTACATCCGGCAATAGCTGCCAGCAACAATTCTTTGGGGCGTGAACCGGCATCCTGTCCGCCGAATTCGGGCGATGCGTCCATCGTTACGCTGTGTCCGCTTACAAGAGCGTTGAACTGCATGTCGCCCTTCCATGATGTATTTACTGTATGTGTCATTTGTTCTGGTTGTTTTGTTTTATGCAAAGTTACGTTTGCACGACTATGCTTGTCAAGTATTCTGTTGCCGTGAGAAACGGGTGTCGGATTGAAATAGCTCAATTTTTTTATTGATCTGTATCGGATTGAACCCGATACAATCTGTTTTCTTGAATTATCACTAACTTTAACCCGAAATTTTGAAATCCCGGGTATGAAGACGATTATAGAAACCGATATTGATTTTATTTGTGATGTGGAAGCACCCTGTTTTCAGTTGTTGACTGAAGAAGAGATTGCAATGGTGAGAGCCAGTAAGACTCAGGTCTTTTTTCGGAAAGGAGAAAACCTGACGAAGCAGGGAACTTTTGCCTCGTACGTCTTATTCGTGATGGAAGGCCTTGTAAAACAGTACGTAGAAGACGGAGGCAATCGTAATTTCAACCTGCAGGTAATCCGTAAAGGCGAATTTATCGGCCTCTCGGCGGTCTTTGGCGAAAGTATCTATACCTATTCGGCTACAGCGCTCACAGATACCCGCGTTTTTCTTATCGAAAAGGATGCAATCGCTAAAGTGATACAACAAAACGGGCAATTTGCATATCGTATTGTAAAACGCTACTGCGAACAAAACACGTCCTTGTTCGGAACTATCAAAGGCATGATGTTCAAACAAATGAACGGTCACCTGGCGGATGCATTGCTGTATCTTAGTTCGGAGCACTTTGGTGGTGAAGACGTGATATCTTTACTTGGAAGAAAAGAAATTGCCGAGTTTGCCGGGATATCTACCGAGAGTACCGTAAAACTGCTCAAGACTTTTGAGAAAGATGGGATTATCCGTTTGGACGAAAAAAAGGTCTCCATTTTGAACAGAGACCTTTTGGTAGAAATCAGCAAGCGGGGCTGAATATCTTTTAATACATCGTATAAATAAACACCAGACTTATCACTGCTATAAATATCCACAGCAGTATTCCAAGTATCAGCGGCCTGAAACCTACGGCTTTTAGCGTTTCCCTTGTCAGTCCGGCGCCGATAAAGAAAAGCGTAAGTGTCAACATGCGTCGGGAAAGGAAGGTGATATTGCTTGTTAGCGCCTCAGGCAGTGAGAAATAGGAGTTGATAACCATAGCGCATATAAACAGGAAAATAAACCAAGGAATTGAAATTTTTCGCCCTTTCGCTTTGAAATAGAAAATAGAAAATACCGATAACGGAATAATCCACAAGGCACGGGTCAGCTTAACTGTTGTGGCTACTTTCAGGGCCTCTTCTCCATATGTAGCCCCGGCACCCACTACCGAGCTTGTGTCGTGAATAGCAATTGCTGACCATAGACCAAACTGATGTTCGGAAAGATGAAGCCAATGTCCGAACGGAGGAAAAATGAACAACGCAATGGCATTCAGTACGAAGATGGTTGCAAGCGAGATTGACATTTCGCCATCTTTTGCTTTTGCAATCGGACCCACCGCCGCAATAGCACTACCCCCGCAAATGGCAGTTCCCGAAGCAATCAGATAGGAGGGAACACGTTCAACTTTCAACCATTTTCCTGCCAACACGCCAATCAGCATTACGCTGCCGACTGAAACAAGCGTGAAAATCATGCCGTCCGAACCTGCGCGCAAAGAATCTCCCAGATTCATCCCGAACCCCAGTCCTACCACTGAAATTTGTAATAAGTATTTGGATGCTTTCTTGTTTACCTTCATCCAGGGAGTACCTATGCTTAACGCAAAGATTATGCCCGCAATGAGAGCTACCGGAGCTGTTACGAATGGGAAGAGACATAACAAGCCTAAGACGATATATGCTACACTTTGATAGGTACTCTTCATGTTTTTTGCCTCACTAATTATATTCTGCATTTTGTGTCAATCGATTTGAATTAAAAGTGCTGCAAATTTAGGCTTTACTTCGCTATGTTTAAAATAGTAGTTTGTTATAAACGATAACTTTTGGTTATTGATATAAAACTTATTGATAAGCGAAATTAAGATGATGTTTTTGAGAGGAGTATTGGTGCAGTCCTGTCCTGAGCTGGTTCGTCCGTGCTGTCTGGTGCTTTTGCGAGTAGCCTCTCTTGTATGTGGCAGGCGTTTCCGTTAGACATAAAAAACAGAAAAACAAATCAGCTTCTTTAATAATGCTTCTGTATATCAGTCATTCAGACTGTAAGGTGTCTGTGTTGTGAATATTCATTGTTTTTTCTTCGTAATTGAGTTAGGGGATTACGAGCCCAAGAATATACTTTACTATAACTATTTGCTTATTGAAAAGTAAGTTTTTTTACTTATGCTTTCTGTAAAAATACATATCTGAACGAGCAAATGTATAATTTTTTCTCTCATATTGATTAAATTAATAATGTTCATTTACTGAAAATATTATATTATAATAATAAAATAAATTGTCATTGTTTGTATGTATCAATATTTTAGGTAGTTATGCAAAGTTTAAATTATATATATCATTAAATTAATTGTATGTGTATAACAATTTGTGTTAAGTAATTAAATCAAAATTAATATTGTTATACTTATTAAAGCTGTTGATAAATACTAGATGAAAAACGCAAATTGCTTAAATATAGGTTTATAACTCGCAAAGAAAGATTTGCAATTAACCTAAATTCTCCAGTATTGTTTTTAAAATTCAACTAGAATATAATATTTAACCAATTTTATCTTCATTTTAAAATCTTAAAATGTTGTTGTTTAGATACATAAACAACTAAAAAAAAGATTACCTCTAAATCATTCCTTCATTTAATATTTTTAATTCTCCCTGCATAAGCTGCATTTTTTACGTAGCAAGATTTATGTCGTTTTACCATTTTTGATATTATTGTTAACATTTACCTTTGGGGCGAAAATCCGAATTGTGTTATTATACACAAATCACCCGAAACGGGTTTTTGTTGATTGATTTTGTACGTTTTTCTGTACAAGGCGTTGTTCGAAAAATCTAAAGAGAATAATTATGAAACGGAATGATCTACTCTGCAAGAACTTTGAATTTAAAAGTAGAAGTTCAAATAGAAAAAGCCTTAAGAACCTCTTAGGGCTTGTTGTTATGTCTATGTTCTTTGTCCCTGTATGTTTACAAGCACAGCAATTGCAAGAAGTAACTCAGATGCTGAATAGCATGTCATCTTCGGGCGATAATGCTATAGTTGCAAAAGGAATTCACATCCAAAACCTCATGACGGAACCGCTACCCACCATTTATTTAGGGGAAAGTGTAAGCGTAAGCGGAGGATCTCAGCCGGTTCGTCTCATTACTGAAGCCGCGAATGTTTCCAAATTGAATGACTCGAATGCTGCATTTGCAGAGGTTGAGATGATTATCGTGAAACTAAAAAGTCCATCCGATCTAAATTTCTCAATAGACCTACCTACTCTCAACGGATTCGCAAAGCTGAAATACGTTCTTTTTGTAAGTGAATTCACGACTAATGCAAGCGACATTCAAAATCTCTTTGTGCCTAACACCAGAATTACTGTCATTTATAAGGTGTCTATTCCCTCATAATTTCCAACGTATTTATTATGAAACGAACATGTTGCTTATAAATGAACGCAAGAATAGAATACGGCAACATAGAGTTTCATACGCTATTAAAAATTAAATTATTATCGTATGAAAACATTTTACTCCACCAATAAATCAACAATTTGGACCAGAATTATATTTCTGGCAATTGTTATGACAGCCGGTTTGTCGCAATTCACCACTGCGCAAGTAATCAAAGCGTTCACTCAGCGAACTTCTGCATACTCACCCTCGAAGAAAATATATAATATCAAGGGTGATTTCACCATGATTGGAAATACCAATCTCACATTAGTTAACTATGGAGATAATACCGCCAACAGCAATAATCAAATGCAGTATGTGGATGTGGATAATGATGCTAACACACTTAACTCATCTTCCGCTGATCTTACTTTGTCAACAGAAAACGGTGCGATCCCCTCTTGCTCACATATAATATACGCCGGATTGTACTGGACCGGCAGAGCACATGACGGAACAAGTCAGAATACTTTTTCTGTAAGCAAGCAAGTTGCATCAGGAACCACTCTTACAAATGGAACATTTTCGGGAATCGGAAATGGAGACGCTATTAACAATACATCATATTCTGTAGCCATTACACGAGAAGGATCAAATAATAGTTATTACTACCAATATGTATTCTCGGCAACCGGTAAACCTACCATGTATTTCAAGTTTAATAATACGGCTCCATATGTTCAATATTCTACTGATGGTACGACCTGGAGCAATGCATCCAATATTGGCACTTCCGATAGTGGCAACAGCAGCAGAACGGCAACATTTGATGCAGTAACAGTTTACTCGGGCAGTGATGGCACCAACGTCAAGGTTACAAGTCTGACACGTGATAAAAGAACCAACAATAGTTCGGATATAAAGAACTGTTCGGTTTCCGGAACCACGATCTATTTAGTTCCTAATTACACAACAGTCACAAAGAATTACGACAAGCATGTGGTTTCTTTTAAAGGCCCGGGAGCAAGTACTTATACTACAGTAACAGCGAATACAAATGACATTTACTATCCAACCACTTCAGACGGATACATGTATTCAGCTTATGCAGAAGTTACTGATTATGTTCGGCAGCATGGTATTGGTACTTATACAGTTGCCGACATTGCCCTGAATGAAGGGAATGGCGGTTCCACCGGATTTTATGGTGGTTGGGGATTAGTTGTTGTGTATGAGAATTCCAAAATGAAATGGCGTGATGTGACTGTTTTTGATGGACATGCCTATGTAGAAGGAAGCACAAATGTGAATTACGAACTTCCCGTGTCTGGTTTTCAAACAGTTCAAAGTGGTAATGTAAACCTGAAATTAGGGATGATCGCTGGTGAAGGAGATCGGAGTATTAGTGGAGACAACTTTAATATCCAACAATTGCAAACTGCATCCTGGGTCACTTTAAGCGATGCCAGTAACTCACAAACCAATTTCTTTAACTCTTCAATCAATACAGGAGGCAATACCCGGAATCCCAACATTTTAAATAACACCGGGATAGATATTCATATGTTCAATATCCCGAACACGAATAATTCGGTAATTGCCAATAATCAAACATCAACAAAGTTTCAATACGGCTCGACTCAGGATACTTATATCATTTTCTGCATCGCAATGGCGGTTGATGCCTACATTCCTGATGTACAGGCATTAAATGCTGTTGTAAGTATCAATGGCGCAGCTCCCGGAACTACACCAACTGTAGTCCCCGGCCAAGATGTCATTTACAAAATATCGATTTATAACAAAGGAACTGAAGGTGTTAACAATGCTCAGGTGGTTATTCCAATGCCATATACAGCCACTTCGTTAGCAAGCGTCTCCAATAATGTCTATTTTTCTCCAGCCGTCAACACAGTTGCGTTTGATCCCACTCAGGGAGCTACCGGATCATTAGTCTGGAATATTGGTAATCTACCAAAACCAACTGATCCTAATACACTACTGGCAGAACTGAGTTATAAGCTCACGGCAACCACAGATTGCTATATACTGAGCAATTCTTCCTGTGTTCCAACCATTACCATTGATGGAAACGTAACCGGAGTAGGATCCACTTCCGGAGCTACACTTTCAAACGGTAAGTTCATACAGGGATACGAAACTTCCGGGGGTTGCATTGGAGAACCAATAACAACACCTCTTTCAATAATTTTAGATCGGGACGCTTACGTGGCTGCTCATTGTCAGGGCACATCAACCACTAAGGATATTGCATTTTGCAATTTAACCGACAATACAATTCCGATTACGGCTGTTTCGGGCAGTTTCCCTCCCGGCTCGCGATTCTACAGCGCGGATCAATCAGTCGAATACACTATCAATAGCCCATTCCCCGCAACAGTTGGAAGCATACATTACAAAGCCATTCCTCCGGGAACAAATGCCTGCATTTTCGACTTTACAATAACCGTTACCAGTGTCACATCGACACCAACAACTTCTCCGGTAAGCTATTGTCAGGGAGATGCTGCGACACCTTTAACTGCTACTCCTTCCATTGCTGGATACCAACTTTATTATTATACCACTCAGACAGGAGGAACTCCGACAACAAGCCTAACCCCATCAACGACATCCCCCGGAACAACTACATACTACGTAGCCGAAGGACCGGCAGGATCATGCATAAGCCCGAACAGAGCACCTCTTGCAGTAACAGTTTATGCACCTCCGACAGCAGCTAACGCAGGAGCGGATCAAAGCAATTGCAATAGCGGCAGCTTCGTGCTAGCCGGCAATAGTCCCGTTGTAGGCAGTGGTGTATGGAGTCTTGTAAGCGGAACAGCCACAATAACGACCCCGTCGTCGCCAACATCCACAGTAACAGGCATACCGTCAGGAAGTAGTGCTACCTTGCGCTGGACCATCAGTAATGGAACCTGTACTCCTTCTAGTGACGATGTAGTACTGACTAATTATGCAACACCGACAGCATCTAATGCAGGAGCGGATCAGACTAACTGCAACAGCGGTAGTTTTACCCTTGCAGGAAACACTCCGGCATCCGGATCAGGATTATGGAGCGTTGTAAGCGGAACAGCCACAATTACGACTCCGTCGTCGCCAACTTCCACAGTGACAGGCATACTGTCAGGAAGTAGTGCTACCTTGCGCTGGACCATCAGTAATGGAACCTGTACTCCTTCTAGTGACGATGTAGTACTGACTAATTACATATCTCCGACATGCTTTATTAATGCAGAAAATGAGACGGTTTGTCCTTCATTTGCCAATGTATATTCAGCTCCGGAAGGAATGTCTTCATATAGTTGGTCAATTGAAGGAAATGGAGCAATTTCAGGCTCTTCTACTTCGAAGACGGTTACGGTAATAGCCGGTCTTAACTGTAATTCTTCATTTACATTGACATTAAATATAACTGATGCACATAATTGTCAGTCTACATGCCAGAAAAGCATAAATGTTATTGATAATACGCCCCCTGACATCACTGCTGCCGCTCAGAACAAGAGCGTAGAATGTGACGGAGCCGGAAATACCACCGACTTCAACACTTGGTTGGCAAATCATGCCGGAGCTACTGCCAGTGACCTCTGTGGTGGAAACATCACCTGGTCCAACGACTTTGCACCTGCAAACTGGGTGGCCGACTGCGGTATGAGCAAACATGTAACCGTGATCTTCACCGCTACTGACGCTTGCAGCAACAGCAACACCACCAGTGCTACATTCACCATCGTGGATACCACCAAGCCTGACATCACTGCTGCCGCTCAAAACAAGAGCGTAGAATGTGACGGGGCCGGAAATACCACCGACTTCAATACATGGTTAGCAAATCATGCAGGAGCTACCGCCAGTGACCTCTGTGGCGGAAACATCACATGGACCAATGACTTTGCACCTGCAAACTGGGTGGCCGACTGCGGCATGAGCAAACATGTAACCGTGATCTTCACTGCTACTGACGCTTGCAACAACAGCAATACCACCAGTGCTACATTCACCATCGTGGATACCACCAAGCCTGACATCACTTCTGCCGCTCAAAACAAGAGCGTAGAATGTGACGGGGCCGGAAATACCACGGACTTCAACACTTGGT